>CAZWZP010000016.1:0-17769 GCA_964638925.1 uncultured Stakelama sp.
CGGATGAGCTGTCGCTCAAGGAGAAACTGAAGCTCGTCGACCAGATCGCCGAGCCGCCCGACCGACTCCAGGATCGCGCCCGAATAGTCCACGGCGGTCTGCGGCAGCTCGCCCGCATAGCCATTGTAGAGCATCTCGGCGAAGCCCTTGATCGACGTCAGCGGGGTGCGCAACTCATAGCTCATGCTGGCGACAAACGCGGTCTTGATCCGGTCTGCCGCCTCCAGCGCGTCGTTCCGCTCGCGCAGCGCATTTTCAATCCGGCGGCGATCCGAGATGTCGAGCATCGTGAACAGCGCGTTGCCATCGGGCAGCGGCACCGCAGCCACCTCGAAATGCCGGCCATCGGCAAACTCGATCGACCCACCACGCTGCTGCCGCTCGACCGTTGCCGCACGCACCAGATCGCCGATCAGCGAAGCGCGGCCCGGCTTGGCGAGCTTGCCCGCTGCTTCCTTGGCCAGCGCATCGACGCGCGGATGCGCGGTGATGAAGGCGTCCTCGAACCCCCATGCGGTCTTGAACCGATTGTTCCACAACTGCAGCCGCCCGTCGGCAGCGAACACCCCCAGCCCCTCGAACAGGTTATCGAACGTCGCCGTCCGCACCCGCAACAACGTATCGCGCGCGCTCGCCAGCTGCACCTGCTCGGTCAGATCCTCAAAAATCGTCAGCAGCCCACCCTCGGGCAGCGGCTGGGCGACGACACGCAGATGGGTGCCGCCGGGCAGCGTCCAATTCTCCTCCCGCGCGCTCTCCGCCGCCAGGAACCATTCGCGCCGCTCATTCTTCCACCCCGGAAAGTCGCGCACCACCGGCAGGCGGTTGGCCTCACGCATCCGCTCCAGGATGCGGTCGAACTCGGGCCGATCGGCCAGCCATTCATTCTTCAGCTCGAAAATGCGGCGGAACGGCTGGTTACAGAACACCAGCGCGCGATCCGGCCCGAACTGCGCGACGCCAGCCGACAGCCGGTCGAACATCGCGCGCTGCGCCTCCGCCGCGCGCTTGATCCCACCGCGCGCCTGTTCCAGCTCCTCAACGTCGACGGCAAAGCCCGCGACCCCGCCGGTCGGCAGCGGCACGTCATGGATGTGCAGCGTGCGCCGTTTGCCGCCGATCGTCGCGGGCAGCTTCACCATCTGCGGCGCGCCCACCTCACGGGCATGGGCGGCGCTGGCGAGCGGCCCGCCCGGTGCCGACGCATCGACCAGCTCGACGCCGGACGCCACGACCTGCTCGGCATCCTTGCCCTCGACCGCCTCGACATAGGCGTTGTTGACCATCGCGATGCGCAATTCGGGATCGCGATACCACATCGGCATCGGTGCGGACTGGATCAGACCGGTCAGTGCATCGAACGCAATCCGATAGCGTTCGGCCTCGGCCGCGAACCGCGCCACCTCTTCACTCGACTCCGTCGCATCGAGGAACCAGACCACCGCTCCGCCAGGTGCACGCACTGCATCGGGCGCGCGCAGCCCGCTGGCAAGCAAGGTGCGACTCGCGCCATGCACCGGAAGAATCATGCGGAACGGCTTGCCCGCCCGCTGCGCCGCGCCAACCTCCTGCTCCAGCATACGGGCGTCCTCGGGCGCCAGAACCGCGTCATTGCCAATCAAGTCGGAGAAATGCGCAGGCACTGCGTCGAAGCCAAACAGATTGGCAAGCGTGATGGGAAGTTCGATGCGCCCATCGGCGCGGACGATCATCGCCAGCGCGGGCGATCCCCCCGCCAGGGCCAGCAACCGCGCATTCGCGTCGACCAACCGAGCCGCTCTGGACCGCGCACGCAGCCCGGCAAACAACATCCCCCCGCCCGCCGCAATCAGCAGTGCGATCGCAGCGCCGGCAAGCGTCGCAGCAGTTTGGGAAATTTCGATCAACGTGCCGCACCGTTCATGATCGCCGCTCTTACGTACTCCCCCGCCGCACGGCAACGGGCCGTGACGCAGCGGCACGTGTTGCAAATATGCGACACCGAGCAAACCAATGTCTCGACGGTGATTTCCCAATGCTGACACAGGCTTGTCATCGCGCTGCAACGCGGCAACAACGTTGCATCGCGTGTGTAATAGGGGACACATTATGACGAAATCCAGTTTCCTGGGCGCGACCGCGCTTAGGTCCATCGCCATCGTTGGCTTTGCGGTCACCAGCATGGCCCCGGCGTTCGCGCAGGAAACGCCGGCCGAAGAGCCGGCGGCACCGACCACCGCGACGGCGCCCGAGGGCCAGGAAGTCATCGTCACCGGATCGCGCATCCGCGGCATTACGCCATTTAACAGCCCGGACCCGATCAGCCAGATCGACCCGCAACTGGTGGCGAAGGAAGGCAAGACCGATCTCGCCTCGATGCTCCAGAGCAGCCCGATCGCGGCAGGCTCGACCCAGATCACCTCGGCAATCTCGTCCAACTTCGTCACCAATGGCGGCCCCGGTTCACAGACGATCGATCTGCGCGGCCTCGGCGCAAACCGCACCCTGGTGCTGCTCAATGGCCGTCGCGCTGGCCCTGCGGGTACCCGCGGCGGCGTGTCGTCGTTCGATCTCAACGTCCTGCCCGCCTCGCTCGCGCAGCGCATCGACATCCTCAAGACCGGCGCGTCGTCGGTCTATGGGTCGGACGCAGTTGCCGGCGTGGTCAACATCACCACCAAGACCGATATTGAAGGGCTTCAGCTGGCGGGGAACGTGTCGACACCGTTCGACGGCGGCGGCGAAACCTACCGCATCAACGCGATCTTCGGGAAAAAGTGGGACACGGGCCACTTCCTGATCGGTGCCGACTATTGGCATCAGAATGAGTTGACCCGCGGCGATCGCGACTATCTCGCCTGCCCGGAAGCCTATACCTTCCGTCAGGACGGGTCGCGCGCCGACCTCATTGATACGCGCACCGGAAACTTTGCTTGCGAAGACCTGCGCTGGGGTCACATCTGGACCTACAATCTCGGCTTCACCGACGATGCCACGCTTCGCCCAGGCGGCAACCTGTATCTAGACGGACCGGGTGGCCCCAACACTGGACGGAACACCTCGTTCAATCGCTCGACCATCCTGCTTCAGTATCAGTATCCGGGCGAAGCGCTGGGCATTCCCGCTTATGGCGCCCCCGCTTATGCGGGCGACTTCGGTGCCCCGGCAGGCTGGTTCCCGACCGGCTATGACACCGCGTCGCTCGCGGTGCAGAACGCCTATCACCCGTTCGTCGAGCAATCGACGATCGTTCCGAAGACCGACCTCTACACCGTCTTCGCGGAAGGGTCGCAGGAGATTACCGATTCGATCGAGCTGTTCGGCGAGTTTCTGTTCAACCGTCGTGAAACCTATCAGAATGGCTGGCGTCAGTTCTGGAGCTTCGGCTACACGGGCGACCTTTACGGCTACAATCCGGGCGGCAACCTCTACAATTACTGGGCCGGCGGCTTCACCGGTTTGAACCTGATCAGCCCGACCGCGATCACCGATCAGAGCGATACCAGCCAGAAGGTCGACTATTATCGCGGCGTCGCCGGACTGCGCGGTTCGTTCGGCGCGACCGACAACTGGAAGTGGGAAGTCTACGGCCAGTACAGCCGCAGCATCGGTCGTTACCGCACGCAACAGATCCTGCAGGACGCATACGACATCAGCACCCAGCAGGGCTTCGGATCAATCGGTTCGTGCGTCGGCATGGTGACCCCGGTGTCGGGCCGTCAGTGCATCGACATCCCGTGGACCAACCCCTTCTTCCTCCGCGGTGAACTTACTGATGCGCAGAAGGCCTATCTGTTCGATTGGGAAGAGGGCCGCACGCTCTACACCCAGTGGACTGGTGAAGCCGCAATCACGGGCGAGTTGTTCAAGCTGCCGGGCGGTATGCTCGGCGTCGCACTCGGCGCGGCGTTCCGCCGAGACGAGATCAACGACACGCCAGGCGAAATCACCCGTGCAGGCAACGCCTGGGGTGCCTCGACCTCGGGCATTACCGCTGGCTACAGCAAGACGTGGGAAGCATTCGGCGAAATCAACGTCCCGCTGTTCAAGGATCTGCCGTTCATCCACGAACTGTCACTCTCGGCTGCCGGTCGTGTTACCAACGTGACCTCGACGCGCACGTCGGACGGTTTCTCGGATAGCGACAACGGCAACTGGACCTACAAGCTGGGCGGCAACTGGGCACCGACCGAGTGGTTCCGTATCCGCGGCAGCTACGGCACCTCGTTCCGCTCGCCGGCACTGTTCGAACAATTCCTGGCGAACGAGACGAGCTTCCAGTTTTCGCGCAACATCGACCCGTGCGCAGGCTATACGAATGGCTTCCTGACGGGGCGCATCAACCAGCGTCAGCGCGACAACTGCGTCGCGCAGGGTATTCCGACCAGCTATAACGGTTCGGGTGTCTCGGCGACCGTGTCGTCGCAGGGCGGCATCGGCCAGCTGGAAGCAGAAACGTCGAAGGCGTTCGTGATCGGCGGCGTCCTGACGCCCAAGTTCGGCTTCCTGGGTAGCCGCACGCGGATCAACATCGCGGTCGACTATTTTGACATCAAGGTCTCGGGTCAGGTCGCGCAGCTCGGTGCCGCCAGCATCATCTTTGGCTGCTATGACTCGCTCACCTTCCCGACCGATCCGCTCTGCTCGCTCTTCACGCGCGGCCAGACCGGCGCACCGTACAATATCAACACGGTGTCGGATCAGTATATCAACATCGCCAGCCAGCAAAACAGCGGTGTCGATCTCACCGCCAATGTGCGCAGCGACCTCGGTTCGTGGGGCAATATCAGCTTCACCGCCGACATGACCTGGCAGACTCGCGACAACTTCCAGCTGCTTCCCACCTCGCCGGTCCAGACCGACAATGGCGAAGCCGGGTCGCCGCAGTGGGTGGGCGATTTCCGCCTGACGTGGAACCTGCCGAGAAGCGGGACCACGTTCTTCTACGGCCTGAACGTGATCGGCGGCACGTCGAACGTGGACGAGTTCCTCGCCGACAATGCTGGCAACCCGTGCATCAACGGCGATCGCGGGGATGGCGTGCCGGTCCGCGGCATCTATTGCCCGGTGCTGACGACCGACGCGACCTTCTACCACAATGCGTCGATCACGCAGGAAGTCGCGGACAAGTTCGAAATCACGCTCGGCGTCAGCAACCTGTTCAACACCCGCCCGCCGCGGGTGTCGGTGCTGAACGGTGGTCAGATCAGTATGCTCGGCCCGGTTGTTGCCGCGTCGCAGTACAGCTTCGTCGGACGGCGTGCCTTCATCAACGTCTCGGCCAAATTCTGATCCGAGACAGAGCAAGATTGGAGACGGGCGTCATGGCGACATGTCGCCCGTTTTCCTTTTTGTGGAACGAAAGGAGTTGGACCGCGCAATGCCGCAAGTCCTCATAACCCCCGACACGCTGGATGACGCGAATCGTCAGTTCGCTCAGGCGCCGTTGCCCCAGCCGGTGTTTCTCAACAGCCTGCCCAAAAGCGGCAGCCATTTGCTCCGCAACATTCTGCGGATGTTCGTTCCCGTCGATCAGCAATATCAGGCCGATTTCATCCAATGGCCGACGCTGCAGCGCCATCGCGCCGCGTTCGCCCCGGCGGCACCAAAGCTCAGCTGGGGTCACCTTTTCTTCGCCGACGCCTCGGTCATCGAAACCGCGCCGACGCGCCGCATCCTCCTGTACCGCGATCCCTATGACTGGGTGATCGCGCAGGCGCGCTTCTTCCTGTCCGAACAGTTTAGCGGCAATGTCGAGTTCCTGAAATCGGGCGCGCTCGGCATCGACGAGTTGCTGACGATGATGATCTTCGGCATCCCCGGAAAACAGCCTTCACTGCATGACATGTACGAGTTGAACGTCGCCGCCTGGCTCGGCTCGATTGTCTATCCGGTCAAGTTCGAGGATCTGGTCACGCACGCCAGGGCACCCGAGACGGACGCGGCGGAGACCTATTTCGCCGAATTGCTTTCCGCGTGCGGAATTGCGATGCAACCCGACTGGCGCGAGCGTGTCCGCATCGGTGCCGACCCTGCGCAGAGCGGCACCGCGCGCGACAATCTCACCGGCGTTGCCAAGCAACTGCCTGAACGGCTGGGCGATCGCCACCGGGCGCTGGTCGATTTCCATGCGCCCGGCCTTCGCGCCCTGCTCGGATATCGCTAGGCTGAGCGGATGAACCAGACCGACCCGCTGATCTCGTCCCGCCCAGCGCTCGCCCGCGCCCGCAACCTGCTATCGGCGGAAAAGCCCGAGGCAGCGGCGCGGGAAGTGATGGATCATCTGCGTCGTCACCCCGGCGACCCGGAAGGGTTGACCATGCTGGGCTCGATCGCGAACCGCCTCGGCGCACTCGAACAGGCACAACAGTTTCTGCGTCAGGCAATCGCCGGTGGCGCGCGCGGCCCGGATGCGCGCCGCGAACTTGCCGCTGTCTATAATCAGCAGCAACGCCCGGCTGAGGCGCTGGCGCTGATGGAAGAACTGGAACGCGAGGTTTCCGATCTTGCGATTCCCTCCGCGCGCAGTGCGTTGCTCGACAAGCTAGGCCGACACGAGGACGCGCTGGAATTGCAACAAAGGCTGGTGGAACAGGCGGGCGACACGCATCCGAACCTGCTGATCCCGCTCGGCCACATCCTGCGTGCGATGGGCCGGGTCGATGAGGCGATTGCGGCCTATCGCCGCGCGGCCGAGGCCGATTTCGAGTTTGGCGAGGCGTGGTGGGGTCTGGCCAGCATCAAGCGCAAGGTTCTCACCGATCAGGATCTTGAGCTGATCGCACGTGGGATCAACATCGCGATTGATCCCCGCAACAGCGCGCCCCTGCATTTCGCAATGGCCAAGGCACTGCACGATCGCGGGCGCTACGCAGAGGCATTCGTACATTATGCGAAGGGAAATGCGCAACGGGCTGAAAGTCTGCAATATAATCCTGCCGAACTGACCGGCGAGATCGGTGAGATCGAACGCTCGATTGACGCGGACTTCATCGCCCGGCTTCCGCAGGAACCCGTTGGCGACGGGGCGATCCCGATCTTCATCGTCAGCCTACCGCGCTCGGGTTCGACCCTGCTCGAACAGATGCTGGGCAGCCATCCCGCGCTTGAGCCGGTCGGCGAGCTTCCCTATGGGCCCGCGATCCTGCGCTCGGCGATCGAGCTTGCGACCCGCCGCAGCCCCATGACCGTGCCACAGCTGACCCGGGCGCTGACCGACGATCAGGCCCGGGTGTTGGGTGAGGATTATCTGCGCCGCGCGGCGGAACATCGTCGCAGCGACACGCCATTCTTCATCGACAAGCTGCCGCACAACTGGAGCAACCTTCTGTTCCTGAAGCGTATCCTGCCACAGGCGCGCTTCCTCGACATCCGTCGCAATGCGATGGACTGCTGTTTTTCAAACTACACCCAGCTTTTTTCCAGCGCGCACGCCTCGTCGTTCGACCTGACGCATATCGGCCAGAGCTATGTCGATTATGTGCGGCTCATGGCACATCTTGACCGCGTCGCGCCCGGCTTGGTCCACCATATCGACTATGCCGCGATGGTCGATCATCCCGAGCCGCAGTTGCGCCCCGCGCTCGCCTATCTCGGCCTCGAATGGGACCCCGCGATCCTCGAGTTCCACACGCTCGACCGCGTTGTGCGTACCCCCAGCAGCGAACAGGTGCGCCGCCCGCTCAACCGCGACGGTGTCGATATCTGGAAACCCTATGCGCAATGGCTTGATCCGCTGCGCGAAACACTCGGCCCGCTCGCTGACGCCTGACACGAAAAAGGGGCGCTCCCGATCCCGGAAGCGCCCCCTTTCTTTGGACGGTCCGCCGCTTAGTAGCGATAGTGGTCCGGCTTGAACGGCCCCTGGACCGGCACGCCGATATAATCGGCCTGCTTCTGCGAGAGCTTGGTCAGCTTGACGCCCAGCTTCTCGAGGTGAAGCGCCGCGACCTTTTCGTCGAGATGCTTGGGCAGGACGTACACGTCGTTCTTGTACTTGTCCGACGCAGTCCAGAGCTCGATCTGCGCGAGCACCTGGTTGGTGAACGAGGTCGACATCACGAACGACGGGTGGCCGGTCGCGTTGCCCAGGTTCACCAGACGGCCCTTGGACAGCACGATGATCTTCTTGCCGTCGGGGAACTCGACCAGGTCGACCTGCGGCTTAACCTCGGTCCACTTCATGTTGGCGAGGCCGGCAATCTCGATCTCGCTGTCGAAATGGCCGATGTTCGACACGATGGCCATGTCCTTCATCGCGCGCATGTGATCGACGGTCAGCACGCCCTCGTTGCCGGTCGCGGTCACGAAGATGTCGGCGCGGGTCACCGCTTCCTCCATCGTCACGACCTCAAAGCCTTCCATCGCCGCCTGCAGTGCGCAGATCGGGTCGATCTCGGTCACCAGCACGCGTGCGCCGCCATTGCGCAGCGACTGGGCCGAACCCTTGCCGACATCGCCGAAGCCCGCGACGCAGGCGACCTTGCCGGCGAGCATGACGTCGGTGGCGCGACGGATCGCGTCGACCAGCGATTCCTTGCAGCCATAGAGGTTGTCGAACTTCGACTTGGTCACGCTGTCGTTGACGTTGATCGCCGGGAAGGGAAGCTTGCCCTTCTTCGACAGCTCATACAGGCGATGCACGCCGGTGGTGGTCTCTTCCGACACGCCCTTGATGTTCGCGACGGTCTTGGTGAGGTAACCCGGACGCTCGGCCAGGAAGCGCTTGAGCGTGGCGACGAAGATTTCTTCTTCCTCGTTCGACGGGGTGAACAGCTCTTCACCCGCCTCGACGCGCGCGCCCCACAGCGCGAACATCGTGGCGTCGCCGCCATCGTCGAGGATCATGTTGCAGGTCTGGTCCGTACCCCAGTCGAAGATGCGGATCACATAATCCCAATATTCTTCCAGCGTCTCGCCCTTGATGGCGAAAACGGGGATGCCGGCGGCGGCGATCGCGGCGGCGGCATGGTCCTGGGTCGAATAGATGTTGCAGGTCGCCCAGCGCACGTCGGCGCCCAGCTCGACCAGCGTTTCGATCAGCACGGCGGTCTGGATCGTCATGTGCAGCGAACCGGTGATGCGCGCGCCCGTGAGCGGCTTGCTCGCACCGAATTCCTCGCGCAGCGCCATCAGGCCCGGCATTTCGGTCTCGGCGATGTTGATCTCGGCGCGACCGAAATCGGCGAGGCTGATGTCCTTGATGACGTAATCGGTCTTGTCGAGCACGGTGGCCACGATCTTTCTCCGGCTAGTGAACTGAATCGTCGCGGCACGCCCACGACTGTGTCGGCGCCCCTAGCCGATCAGCGCGCGATGCGCAAATGAAACATAAAGATATCTTTATATGAGCTCTGGGCAGCTATGGCACATCACGAGCTAGGATCGGCGCACGGATTTTGGTGCGGACCCGAAAACCCATCGCTTCATAGAGCGCGATCGTGCGCGTATTACTGGCGTAGCAGTGCAGGAACGGCGTTTCACCGCGTGCCAGAATCGCGTTGGCGACGTGGCGGGTCAAATGTCCCGCCAGCCCCCGGCCCCGCCAATCGGGATCGGTGCACACCGCGCTGATTTCCGCATAGCCGGGCATCCGCATCCGCTCACCCGCCATCGCCACAAGACGGCCATCGACACGCACCCCGACAAAGCCGCCCAGCCGATGACTGTAGCGGACATAGGGGCCGGGCTCGGTTAGCGTTGCCAGTGCAAACATCTCGGCACCATCGGTATCGCCGAGCGGCGCGATAGCGGGCGGGTCGCGGTCGATCGACACCAGCGTGTCGAGCACCATCTGGACCGCCAGCCCCTCTTTCACCAGCCGGATACCGTCCGGCAGCCGCATCGGCTCGCGCTCGACCAGCCACAGCTCACCGTCTTGCGGCACCAGCGCAGCGAGCGCGGCGAGGCTTTGGGGCGAGTCATCCGCCGCCGCGCCGAACAGGCCGATAGCGCGGTCGATGCGCCAGGCGGCGGGCGTCCCCTCGGCGAGATGCGCCCAGCCGGTGGTGAGGGCGGACCAGATCGGGCGATCGAGCGGGTTAGACATGCGCCGCCCTTGCCCTGCCCACTGCAACTTGTCAGCCCGGCAATTGCGCGCAAACCGCTCAGGCAGTCCCGGCGCGTGGCGTCAGCAGGCGGGGGTCGATCCCGACGCGGGCAAAGCTGCGTTCCCAACGGCGATCCGCCTCACTGTCATAGAGCAGCGCCGGGTCGCCCGGCACGTTGAACCAGCCATGGCGTGTCATCTCCTCGTCGAGTTGTCCGTCCGCCCAGCCGGCATAGCCGAGCGCGACGATCCAGCGCGACGGCCCGGTTCCATCAGCGATGGCGCGCAGAATATCGACGGTTCCCGACAGCGCCCAACGCCCGGCAACGTCGATCGTATCCTGCCCGCCCCAGTCGGTCGAATGCACCACAAAGCCGCGCCGCGGCTCGACCGGGCCTCCGAAATGGACCGCTGCATCGGGCGCGACGCCCGGATCAATCTCGAACTGGCCAAGCAAATCGTGCAGCCTGAAACCCTCCAGCTCATGCCCGATCCCGACGCCCAGCCCGCCTTGCGCGTCATGCGCGCAGATTGCGATCACCGCCCGCTCGAACCGCGGATCGCCGATCCCCGGCAAAGCGAGCAGGATCTGCCCGGTGAGAAAGCTGCTTTCCTCCATGTCCGCTTAACATAGACCTGCGCGATCCGCTCCGCCACGCTTGAAAATCGCGGCGATCATGCCACTTGGACGCCACGCCGCAGTTTCGCGGAGCGAGAGGAAATCCAGATGACGATCAAGATCGGCGACCGCCTTCCCAGCACCAATTTCGTCAAGGCAACTGACAATGGCCCCGAGCAGGTCAGCTCCGACGAATTTTTCGCGGGCCGCAAGGTCGCGCTCTTCTCCGTTCCCGGTGCCTTCACCCCGACCTGCTCGGCGCGTCACCTGCCCGGATATGTCGAAAAGGCCGACGAACTGAAGGCCAAGGGCGTTGACGAGATCGCCTGCACTGCGGTCAATGACGCGTTCGTGATGGGTGCCTGGGCCAAGAGCGCGAATGCCAGCGACGTGACGATGTTGTCGGACGGCAATGGCAGCTTCGCCAAGGCGATCGGCCTTGAAATGGACAGCAGCAAGTTCGGCATGGGCACGCGCAGCCAGCGTTATGCGATGCTGGTCAACGATGGCGTGGTCGAGCAGCTGCATGTCGAAGCGCCGGGTGAGTTCAAGGTCAGCTCGGCCGAGCATCTGCTCGAGAATATGTGAGCCAATCCGGTTATCCCCGGATTGACGCTCAGGACCGGTGCGCAGACTAACCGTTTCGGTCGTGCGCCGGTTTGCCGTTGACGATGGAACCGGTGTGCGGCGAAGCTGTTGTCACTGTGGAAGGGAGACCCTGAAATGACCACCGAGACCAAGCCCGCCGCCACCCCGGCGACGTCTGAAACCGCCAGCGAGGACACGCTGTTCAACCAGGCCAAGGAGGCGCTCACTGACGCCGGTGAGACGATCGGCGAGGTTGTCGATGACCTTGTCGAGGCCGCGAAGAAAAACCCGGTTGCTACCGCCGCGATTGCGGCCGGTGCGGCTGCGGCAGTTGCGGGTGCCGCGTTCGGCATCAGCAAGCTGCTCGACAAGGATGATGACCCCAAGTGACTCTTTGCGGCACGCTGGTCCTGCGATCGGCGTGCCGCGAATGTGCTGCACCGAGTCTTGCCAATGTCATCGCGGCAAATTAGCCGTTGAAGATGACACAAGCAGAACAAATCGTCGCCGAACTGGATCGGCTGCACACCGCCTCCGTCACCCGCCTGCGTGAGGCCCTCGATCTCTATCTGACCCAGGGAATCGCCCCGGACCCTGAGCGCCGCACGGACGGCAGCTTCGCCTATCCCGAAATCCGTGTCCGCTACCGCAACGAGGTGGATCGCCCCACCCCGGCGCGCAGCTTTGGCCGCCTCGTCGAACCCGGCGATTATGCGATCAGCGTCACCCGTCCGGCGATGTTCGCCGATTATCTGATCGAGCAGCTCACCCTGCTGATCGAGGATTATGACGTCGAGGTCAGCGCGACCACCGGGCGTCAGGAAATCCCCTTCCCTTATGTCATCGACCCCAGCCATGTGCTGAAGATGGATCAGGTGTCGGTGCTCGAACTCGCGCGGCACTTCCCGGCGACCGAGCTCGCGCATATCGGCGACGAGATCGCCGATGGCAGCTGGATCAGCCAGGACGGAACCCGCCCGCTTGCGCTGTTCGACGGCCTGCGCACCGATTTCAGCCTCGCCCGGCTCCGCCATTATACCGGCACCCCGACCGAGCATGTGCAGCAGTACATCCTGTTCACCAACTATCACCGCTATGTCGACCATTTCGTCCGCTGGGCGGCAGAGCAGGTTGGCGAAGGCAGCCGCTTTACCGGCGTGTCCGGGCCGGGCGGCATCGTGTTCAAGGCCGGCGACGACCCCGAAATGCTGCTGACCGACAGCGCGTGGCGCCGTCACCAGATGCCGGCATGGCATTTGATGGCGGAGGATGGCAGCGGGATCACGTTGGTCAACATCGGGGTCGGCCCGTCGAATGCGAAGACGATCACCGATCACCTCGCCGTTCGGCGGCCCGAGGCGTGGCTGATGATCGGCCATTGCGGCGGCCTGCGCCCGAGCCAGCGGATCGGCGACTATGTCCTCGCCCACGCCTATCTGCGCGACGATCACGTGCTGGACGACGTGCTGCCGCCGGAAATCCCGATTCCCGCCATCGCCGAGGTGCAGCAGGCGCTGGCCCGTGCCGCCGAAACCGTGTCGGGCCAGTCGGGCGACGAGCTCAAGCGCCGCCTGCGTACCGGCACAATCGTCACCACCGACGACCGCAACTGGGAATTGCGCTTCTCGCGCTCGGCACTGCGCTTCTCATTGAGCCGCGCGGTCGGCGTCGACATGGAGAGCGCGACGCTCGCCGCCCAGGGCTATCGCTTCCGCGTCCCCTACGGCACCTTGCTGTGCGTGTCGGACAAGCCGCTGCACGGCGAGCTCAAGCTGCCCGGCCAGGCCAACCGCTTCTACGAACGCGCGATCGCCGAGCATCTCAAGATCGGCATCGAGACGTGCGAGGAGTTGCGGCGCGAAGGCGCGAAGCTGCATTCGCGCAAGCTACGCGCGTTCAACGAGCCGCCGTTCCGGTGAGTCTCGCCAATCAATTGCGTTGACGCGCGAAACCGATTTGGATCAGGGTAGTTACAGCCACGAAACCAACGGAGTTACGTGATGGCCAAGGCCCCGACCAATTCGAGCGACGGCACCGATAGCAACACGAACGGGACCAAGCCGGCCCCCAAGCGCAAGGCACCGGCAAAGCCCCGCGCAGCCAAAGTCGCGGCAGATGAAGCTTCTGCCGCGACGACCGTCCCCGTCAAGCCCAAGGCGCCCGCCAAGCCGCGCGCAACCAGGGCCAAAGCACCAGTGACCACCGAAACGCCGCCCGTTGCGGAAGCGCCGAAGCCTGCGGCACGCAAGGTCGCGACCCCACGCAAGCCTGCTGCTACCAAGACCACAACCGCCAAAGCCACTGCTTCCGAAAACGCCCCCCCACCGCGCCGGACAGCTGCAACGCGCAAGGCACCGACGGCGAGCAAACCGCGCGCATCGACGCGCGGTGCGGCATCGGGCCGCCCGCGCGCTGCGGTCGAAACCGCCGCTGCCAAGGTGTCGTCAGTGGCGCAGTCGGCGGCGCAGACCGTGAGCGAGTCTGCGCCGGTCCAGTTCGTGGCAGACACCCGTGAGCGCATGGGCGATCGCAATTTCTTCGCTACGCTGATCGGCGGAGTCGCCGCAATCGGCGCGGCGGTCGCTGGCATCTTTTATGCCGTTCAGAAGGGGCAAGGTGGCCCCAAAGACGGTCAAGGCGGCGGGACGGATGCCAAGGCGCATCAGGCCGACGGCACCGACAGTTCCGCCTCGTTCAATGCCGGGATCGCCGACGAAGGAACGATCCCCGACAAACTGCCCGACTGATCCCAAGCTCGGTCGGACAGCAACAGGCCGCCGCGGTCCCGGACCACGGCGGCCCTTTTGTCACCAGCCTTTCGGCTTGCCCTTGTTTTGCTCGTCGAGCCACGCCTTCAACGGCGCAAAATACTCGACCATCGCCGCACCGCTCATTTCGCGGCTTCCGGTGAACGCCTCCAGCGCATCCGGCCACGGCTTGGATGCGCCCATCTCCAGCATCGCGTTCAGCTTCGCGCCGACTTCCTTGTTGCCATAGAAGGAGCAGCGGTGGAGCGGCCCCGTCCACCCGGCCTGGTCGCACGCTGCCTTGTAGAACTGGAACTGCAACAACCGCGCGAGGAAGTAGCGCGTGTAGGGGACGTTCGCCGGGATATGGTACTTCGCGGCGGGATCGAACCTGGTCTCATCGCGCTTCACTGGCGGAGTGATGCCCTGATATTGCAGCCGCAGCGCGTCCCACGCGCCCTGATAGCCGGTCGCCGGGATCCCTCCCGAAAACACGCCCCAGCGCCATTTGTCGATCAACAGTCCGAACGGCAGGAACGCGACCTTGTCCATCGCCTGACGCAGCAACAGCCCGGTGTCCTTGTCCGCGCTCGGCACCTTGCTTTCGTCGAGCAGGCCGACCTGGACCAGATAATCGGGCGTGATCGACAGCGCGGCGAAATCGCCGATCGCCTCGTGGAACCCGTCATTCGCGCCGTCGCGATACAGGATCGGCAGCTTGTTATAGGCGCGCTGATAGTAATTGTGCCCCAGCTCGTGCTGGATGGTGATGAAGTCGTCCGAGTTGACCTTGATGCACATCTTGATGCGCAGATCTTCGACATCGTCGAGGTTCCATGCCGATGCATGACACTGCACCTCGCGATCGGCCGGCTTCACAAATTGCGAGCGTTTCCAGAAGGTTTCGGGCATCGGCTCAAGCCCTAGCGACGAGTAGAACGCCTCACCGGTCTTGACCATCTTGATCGCGTCATAATCCTTGGCGACCAGCAGCTCACCGATGTCATAGCCGACATCCCCCGATCCCGGCGGCGCGACCAGATCATAGATATTGCCCCATTCCTGCGCCCACATATTGCCGAGCAGGTCGGCGCGGATCGGGCCGGTCTTGGACTGGACCGCATCGCCATATTTCTCGTTGAGCTTCCAGCGGACATAGGTGTGGAGCGCCTCGTAGAGCGGCTTCACCTCGTTCCAGAGCTTGTCGGTCAGCTTGGCGAACTCTTCGGGTGGCATGTCATAGTTCGACCGCCACATCGAACCGACATCCTTGTATCCCAACTCGCGTGCGCCCTCGTTCAACAGGCCGACGGCGCGCTGATACTCGTCGCGTTGCGGTGCACCGACATTGTCGTGCCAGCTGGCCCACATTTCCTTGAGCTCGTCGGGATTGCGGTTGGTGCCCATCGCCGCCTCGATGTCGCTGCCGCTGATCGGCTGGCCCTTCAGCGTCCCCTTGCCGGTGCCATAGACGGTCTGCATGTCAGTCTGCAGTTTCGACAGCGCCCCCGCCGCCCCGTCGCGCGTTGGCGCGGGGGAGGTGATGCGCGACCGCAGGATGTCGAGCTGACGCCGCGTGTCCGGCGACAACCCCTTCACCTTGTCAAACTTCGCAGCCTCAAGCGCAAAGCGAACGGCCATCTCGGTGCCCTTTGCACCGCTCTTCGCGACCAGCGCCGAAGTATCGTCGTTGATATAGGTGGCATAGAGCCAGGCGATCCGCGCGGCGTCGAGCGAATATTCCTTATACTCGGCCTCGGCGCGCTTCAGGAATGCGTCGGCGGCAGCTGGCGTGGCCGCGCCCGTCGTCGGCGCGGCGGGCTTTTGCGGCTGTGCGGAGGCTGGCCCCGCCATCAGCATGGCGAGCGCGATCGTCGAAATTCCGGTGCGGATCATCAATCCCTCGATTGGCTAAATGTGGATCGTGCAAGAGTGCGCCTGCCCCCCGATGGGGTCAAGCGGTCAGAAATGTGACGATCGCGTCGCCCAGTTCAGGCCGGGTGACCGCACTCATATGATTGCCGGGAATCTCGACGAAGCGCGCATCGGGCAGCATCGCGGCAAGCCCGGTGAACGACCCCACCTCATCATCCTCTGCCCCCGCGACGATCAGCACCGGAACGTCGAGCATGGCCACGGCTTCGGGCGGCGTATCAACAAAGGTGTCGAGGATGCCCAGCAACGCCTTGGGATCGCCACCCGTGGTCTTGAGAAACGCCTGCGACATGAACTCCTTGTCGCCGCGCGCGAAGCTGCCAAAGCCGGTCAGAACCCGGCGGAAAAAGCCGGTGCGACGGCCGGTATCGGTCACGCCCTCGTCCCCCAGCCCGGACAGGATCACGCGGCGCGGCGCGGGAGCAATCCCGCGCGCCAGCACCCGAACGGTCGTCCGCGCACCGAGCGAATAGCCGCCCAGATCATAGTCGGTCAGGCCAAGATGCGCGATCAGTGCTTCTGCATCCTGCGCCAGCGCGTCGGGCGGATAGGCGGCGGGGTCGTGCGGCTTGGCGCTGTCCCCATGCGCGCGCAGGTCGGGCATGATGACGCGGAAGCCTGCCTCGGCCAGCTTCGCGGCGGTGCCGTACTTGATCCAGTTGGTTTCCGCGTCGGAGAAAAAGCCGTGGATCAGCACCACCGCCCGCCCCTCACCCATCTCGCGCCATGCCAGGCGCTGGCCATCGAATGTCTCAAAAATCTCGGTCATGCCTGCCCTGATGCACCGGATCGGCCGCGCGCGAAAGCGGGGATCAGCGGGATCAAGCACCCGAGCAGCGCCAGCGCCATATCCTTGGGCGCGTCGAACATGTCGCCTTGTTGCCCGTTATACTGGTCCGCCGCCTCTGGACTGAGACCGAGCGTCAGCGTCCATTCGAAGATCTCGTAGAGCGCCCCGATCGCCAGCACAGCAAGCACCATGAACACCACCGCCATCCGCCGCGTCAGCCGGGCATGGCGCACGCCAATCTCGATCAGCGGGATTGCAA
Source organism: uncultured Stakelama sp. (assembly GCA_964638925.1). Lineage (GTDB taxonomy): Bacteria > Pseudomonadota > Alphaproteobacteria > Sphingomonadales > Sphingomonadaceae > Sphingomonas. Next base: position 16,966 of record CAZWZP010000016.1, read on the forward strand.
AGCACAGCCCGGACGCGAAATGCACCAGCCGGTCGAACATGTTGCGCTGAAAACCCAGTGCAGCGTCGATGCTGACGCCAAAGAGCGCCTGTCCCCACGCATCATAGGGCACGCTGCTATAGGTCCAGCGAGCCGCGAACAGATGGAGCAGCACGAAGCCGCACCCCCATGCCACGCTGGCACTGCTCAGCGGCCAGCGCCGCAGCGCCCACCAGGCCAGCGGCACGCCAGCTACCACCGGCCCCACCTGCAGCCAGGTGTTGGGCGGATAGGCAGCCCCCACCGCACTCAGCGGCACGCCCGCCAGACACGCGAGCAGCCACCAGCGTTGCGCGGCGGGGAAGCCCATCCGGCTCGGCTCAGCCCTTCTTCAGGTGACGACGACCGAGCAGCTCGGCGATCTGCACCGCGTTTAGCGCCGCACCCTTGCGCAGATTGTCGCTGACGCACCAGAAAGCGAGGCCGTTCTCAACCGTCGAATCCTCGCGCACGCGGCTGACAAAGGTCGCATAGTCACCGACGCACTCGACCGGGGTGACGTATCCGCCATCCTCGCGCTTATCGACCAGCATGATCCCCGGCGCTTCACGCAGGATGCTCTGCGCGTCCTCCGCCGACAGCTCGCGCTCCAGCTCGACATGGACCGCCTCGCTATGGCCGACGAACACCGGCACGCGCACGCACGTCGCGATCACCTTGACCTTGGGGTCGAGGATCTTCTTGGTCTCGACCACCATCTTCCACTCTTCCTTGGTCGAGCCGTCTTCCATGAAGACGTCGATCTGGGGGATCAGGTTGAAGGCG
>CAZWZP010000016.1:17793-30943 GCA_964638925.1 uncultured Stakelama sp.
CGCGCTATCGCCGACAAAGATGTTGCGCGACTGTTCGAACAGCTCGTCCATCCCCTCTTTGCCCGCGCCGGACACCGACTGATAGGTCGCAACGACCACGCGCTTGACCGTTGCGGCATCGTGCAGCGGCTTCAATGCCACCACCATCTGCGCGGTCGAACAGTTCGGGTTGGCGATGATGTTCTTGGCCTTATAGCCGTCGATCGCCTCCGGGTTCACTTCCGGCACGATCAGCGGCACGTCCGGGTCCATGCGATAGAGCGACGAATTGTCGATCACGGTGCAGCCGGCCGCAGCGAAGCGCGGGGCGTGAACCTTGGTCGCCTCGCTGCCGATCGCGAACAGCGCCATGTCCCAGCCGGTGGGATCGAAATGGTCGATATTCTGGATCTTATACTGTTTCCCGGTCTCGCCGAAATCGACCATGTCGCCGGTCGAGCGCGAGGATGCGAGCACCGCCAGCTCGTCGATCGGGAATTCGCGCTCTGCCAGAATGGCAAGCATCTCGCGCCCGACATTGCCGGTGGCGCCTGCGACTACGACACGGTAACCCATCAATAGACCCTTTCATGCGGTCGAGCCGCCCGGAATACGGGCCGGCACATAGTCATTCTTCGGTGGGAAGTCAGCGCCCGGTGGCGGCGCGCCGATGGAAATGTTTCGCGGCAGACACCCGGACCCGCGCGACCGGCCTGTCAGCGGCGGGTCGCGGTCCGGGTGGTGATAATGGGCCGTTTTCGAAACATGCCGCGCCGGTAGCAGCAGAGTTACAGAAAAGACAGCGAAATTCTTCTTTAGTTGCGGAGAAGCGCCGGTTGCGCGGTGGACGGCGACGCGTTGCCTCGCCTATGACCCGGCACAAAGAGGAGACCCGATCTTGGCCGACCATTTCGTCCGTCCCGACACCCGCGCCTTTCTCGACATGCTCGCCGCAATGCCGGAAATGCCCTGGCCTCCCACGCCCGAAGCGTATCGCGCGCAATATCTGGCGATGAAGGACCTGGTCGATCTGCCGCAGGGCGAACTGGCAACGATCAAGGATTTGACGATCCCCGGCCCCGCTGGCGACATCCCGGCCCGCCTGTTCGACGTGCGCGAAAAGCGCGAGCCCGGCCCGGTCGTGCTGTTCTTCCACGGCGGCGGCTTCGTCATCGGCAATATCGACAGCCATGCGAGCTTCACCGCCGAGCTGAGCCACGCGCTCGACCTGCCGGTCGTGTCGATCGACTATCGCCTCGCCCCCGAAAGCCCTTGGCCCGCCGCATCCGACGATTGCGAAGCGGCCGCGCGCTGGGTCGCCTCCAGCCCGGCCGAGCTGGGCCGCGCGGTGACCAGCATCGCGCTGGCCGGCGACAGCGCAGGCGGGCAGATCGCCGCCGTCGCCGCCATCGACTTGCGCGACACCCCCGCCGCCGTGCCGGTAATCGGTCAGTTGCTGATCTACCCCGCTGCGGATGTCGGCGGCAGCTACCCCTCGGCCGACCATTTCGGCGAAGGCTATCTGCTCACCGCCAAGGCGATGGACTGGTTCAACGAATGTTATGCCGCCGATGTCGCGCATCCGCGCGCCTCGCCGATGCGCCATGCGACGCTGGAGGGGCTGCCCCCCGCACTCGTTCTCACCGCCAGCCTCGACCCGATCCGCGATCAGGGCCGAGCCTATGCCGGCGCGCTGATCGCCGCCGGTGTGCCGGTCATTTTCCGCGAGGCGGTGGGCAATATTCACGCCTTCATCACCCTGCGTCGCGCGATCCCTTCCGCCCAGGGTGACGTTGCCGGGATGCTCGTCGCGTTCCGTACGCTGCTGACCGAGGCCGAGGCGAACCGCGTGATGGCGCAGGCCGCCGCATGATTGATCGCGAAGCCCTGCCCTATCGCCCGTGCGCCGGGGTGATCCTGCTAAACCGCGACGGTCAGGTGTTCGTCGGCCAGCGGCTCGATTCGACGCTTGAGGCGTGGCAAATGCCGCAGGGCGGGATCGATCCGGGCGAGGATCCGCTCGACGCCGCCTATCGCGAATTGTGGGAGGAAACCGGCGTGGTGCGCGACCATGTCGAACTGCTCGCCGCGCCAGAGATCGAGCTGGAATATGACCTGCCCGACGATCTGATCGGCAAGGTGTGGAAGGGCAAATGGCGCGGGCAGCGTCAGCGCTGGTTCCTGTTTCTCCTCAACGCAGGCGATGATGCGATCGACATCGCCACCGCCGAACCCGAATTTCGCGCCTGGCGCTGGATCGACCCGCGCGAGCTGCCCGACGTGATCGTCCCGTTCAAGCGCGACCTCTATGTACGGCTGCTCGACATTTTCGCCGATCCGCTGGGCCTGAGCGATGGGGAGCGAAGCTGATGCTGCACCGCACTCGATCTTTTAACCGGAATCGTGTAGTAACCGGTTACATGCGTACTCCCCTGCTCCTTATGCTCGCCGCACCGCTGTTGCTCGCCAATGCCGATGCAACCGCTGCTGCACCGCAGGAAGCCCCTCCGCCCCCGCCGCCCAACCAGTCGGTCGAGCGCTCGTCGGAGGTCAAGGCGATGCTCGACGCCGCGATGAAAGCGGGCGACGAGGGTGCGGTCAACGCGATCGTCAAATATGCCAAGGCCGCAGACAAGGAACGCGCGGCGCAATTCGAATCCGCCGCCGCCGCCTGGAGGCGCGAGCGTCGTGAGGCCGCCGAACGTCGCCTCCGCGAGGCCAAGTTCTTAGATCTCGTCAAGGGACGCGCCGAATTGGGCGGCTATTTCACCACTGGCAACACCGAGACTCTGGGCCTGACCGGCATCCTTGACGTCAAGCGCGAGGCGCTGCGCTGGCGGCACAAGCTGCGCGTTCAGGCCGATTATCAGGAAACCTTTGGCCGGAAGGTCCGCGAACGCTACCTCGCCTCCTATGAACCCAATTGGAAGATCGACGAGCGCGCTTATGTTTATGGCGCGGCGCAGTTCGAGAGCGACCGCTTCCTCGGCTTTGACGAACGCTACGCCATTTCGGCCGGAGCCGGCTATTCGGCGATCAAGTCCCCCGCGCTGACCCTCGATCTCGAAATAGGCCCGGCGTTCCGCTATACCGACTTCGTGACCGCGCCAACCGAGCAGCAGGTGGCTGCGCGCGGCAAGCTGGACCTCGACTGGAAGCTGAGCAAGGGCGTGACGTTCAGCCAGGACGCATCGGCGTTTGTTCAGGAACAGAACAGCACGATCACCGGCAAATCGGCGCTGCGCGTCAAACTGTTCGGCCCCTTCTCGACCCAGATGTCCTATGCGGTGAATTATGAAAGCGCGCCGCCCAATGGCCGCAAGACCACCGACACGACGACCCGCGCGTCGCTGCTCGTCGATTTCTGACGCACCGCACGCAAGTATCGTTTGATACTTTTCTGACAGCGGGGGTTCACCCGGTCGGTGTCAGCCGATAGACCAACGACCATGGGGCTGAACACAATCGAAGCCGCCGCAGTCGAGGCGGCCCGCGCCGCGCCGATGCTGGCGCAGGTCGAACGCTGGGTCGCGGTCAATAGCGGCACGCGCAATCTGGCCGGGCTGGCGACGATGGCGGGGCTGCTCGCCGACGCCTTCGCCGCGCTTCCGGGCGACCTCGCGCTGGTCGAACCCGCCCCGGTCGAGATGGTCGACACTAGCGGCACAGTGCAATCGCTGGCCCATGGCCGCCACCTGCATCTGCGCGTGCGACCGGAAGCACCGGTGCAGATGCTGTTCACCGGCCATATGGACACGGTGTTCCCCGCCGATCACCCGTTTCAGAGCGCGACCTGGCTGCCCGACGGCATCCTCAACGCCCCGGGCGCGGCGGATATGAAGGGCGGCCTGTCGCTACTGCTCGCCGCGCTGCAGGCGGTCGAGACGACCCCAGCCGCACCGCGCTTCGGCTATGAAGTCGTGATCAATTCCGATGAGGAAACCGGCTCCTTCGCGTCCGCCGCGCTGATCGCACAGGCGGCGAAGGGCAAGATCGCGGCGCTCACCTACGAACCCGCGCTGCCCGACGGCACGCTGGCGGGCGCACGCGGCGGGACCGGCAACTTCTCGATCGTCGTGCGCGGCCGCAGCGCCCATGCCGGCCGCAACCCGCGCGACGGCCGCAATGCGCTGGTCGCCGCTGCCGATCTTGCGCTACGCCTGTCACAGCTGATGAGCGACGACCTGTCGGTGAACCCGGCGCGGATCGAGGGTGGCGGGCCGAACAATGTCGTGCCCGACCTCGCCATCCTGCGTGTCAACTTCCGCCCAGCCTCCCCCGAAGCGATCGACCGCGCCGGGGCAGCAATCCACGCCCTCGCCGACGCGATCGCCGCCGAACATGATGTCTCGGTCCATATCCATGGCGGCTTTAATCGTCCCCCCAAACCGCTCGACCCGGGCGCCGAACGCCTGTTCGGTCTGGTCAAGCAAGCCGGCGCCGATCTCGACATCCCCGTCGCGTGGAAAGCCACCGGCGGAGTGTGCGACGGCAACAACATCGCCGCGTGCGGCGTCCCCGTCGTCGACACGATGGGCGCGCGCGGCGGCGCCATTCATTCGCAGGAGGAATTTCTGATCGCCGACAGCCTGCCCGAACGCGCCGCCCTCTCGGCGCTGACCATCCTGCGCATCATCGAAAAGGGCCGCGTATGACCTTCATCATCCGCCCCGCCTGCGCCGACGACCTTCAGCATCTCTACGAGATGGCGAAGCTGACCGGCGGCGGCTTTACCAACCTGCCTCCCGAAAAGCCCGCTCTGAAAGCCAAGCTGGAGCGCAGCGCCGAGGCGTTCGCACGCACCGACGATGCCAAGAAGGACGAGCTGTTCGTCCTCGTCCTCGAAAACACCGCGACCCAGGAAGTGCGCGGTACCTGCCAGATCTTCACGCAAGTCGGGCAGCGCTGGCCCTTCTACTCCTACCGCATCGGCACGGTGACCAAGCATAGCGAGGCACTCAACCGCACCTTCCGCGCCGAGATTCTCAACCTCGTCAACGATCTGGAGGGGGCGAGCGAGGTCGGCGGCCTGTTCCTCCACCCCGGCGAGCGCGCCGGAGGCCTCGGCATGTTGCTCGCGCGCAGCCGCTATCTGTTCATCGCGATGCACCGCGCCCGCTTTGCCGACCGCATTCTCGCCGAACTGCGCGGGGTGATCGACGAAGCCGGCGGATCGCCCTTCTGGGACGGCGTCGCGGGTCGTTTCTTCGGGATGAGCTTCCAGCAAGCCGACGAATTCAACGCGATCCACGGCAACCAGTTCATCGCCGACTTGATGCCGCGCCACCCGGTCTATACCGCGATGCTCACCGACCATGCGCGCAGCGTGATCGGCGTCCCCCACCCCTCCGGCCGCGCGGCGATGCGGATGCTGGAGCATGAAGGCTTCGCGTTCGAAAATTACATCGACATCTTCGACGGCGGCCCGACCATGACCGCGCGCACCGACAACGTCATGACCATCCGCGATTGCCGGACCCAGCCAGTGGTGGAAATCGCCCCCGGCAGCGACGCGAGCATCATCGCGCGCGGCACCCTCGGCGAGTTCCGCGCCTGCCATGGCCGGATCACACGCGGCGATGAAGGCGTAACGCTCGACCCCGCCGCCGCGGCGCTGCTCGATGTCGCGCCGGGCCAGGACGTGTGCCATGCCCCGCGTTGAGATCAATTTCGATGGCCTGATCGGTCCCAGCCACAATTATGCCGGTCTCAGCCATGGTAACCTCGCCGCCACGCGCAATCAGGGGGCGGTGTCGCAACCCCGCGCCGCCGCGCTGCAGGGCATCGCCAAGATGCGCGCCAACCTCGCGCTGGGCCTGCCACAGGGCATCCTCCTTCCCCACGCCCGCCCCGACCATCGCTGGCTCGACAGCCTCGCAACGACTTACGCCGACGCCGCACCGCATCTTCAGGCACAAGCGCTGTCCGCCTCCGCAATGTGGGCCGCCAACGCCGCCACCGTCTCCCCCGCCCCCGACACTGCCGATGGCCGCTGCCACCTCAGCGTCGCCAATCTCGTAACGATGCCGCACCGCAGCCATGAATGGCCCGAGACGCTCGCCCAGCTCCGCCTCGCCTTCGCGCATGACGCCTTCCGCGTCCACGGCCCCGTCCCCGCTCCCTTCGGCGACGAAGGCGCGGCCAACCATATGCGCCTCGCCCCGGAGCATGACGCGCCGGGCGTCGAGATATTCGTCTATGGCGTCAGCGGCGGCCCCTTCCCTGCGCGCCAGCATCGCGAGGCGAGCGCAGCCGTCGCCCGCCGCCACGGCCTCGATCCGACCCGCACCCTGTTCGTTCAGCAGTCCGGGGAAGCGATCGCCGCCGGCGCCTTCCACAACGACGTCGTCGCAGTCGCTAACGCCAACGTCCTGTTCGCCCACGAGCTCGCCTTCGCCGACAAGGACGCCTTTTACGTCGACCTGCGCCGCCTGATGCCGCGCGTCGAGATCGTCGAGGTACTCGCCGCCGAGGTCAGCCTCGCCGACGCGATCAGCTCCTATTTGTTCAACGCCCAGCTGGTGACCCTACCGGGCGGCGAGACCGGCCTTATCCTCCCGACCGAAGCCCGCGATACCCCAAGCGTCTGGAACTGGCTCCAGCGCCATGTCGCCGGCAACGGGCCGATCCGGCATCTTGAGGTGGTCGATGTCCGCCAGTCGATGGCCAATGGCGGCGGCCCCGCCTGTCTGCGCCTGCGTGTCGTCGCCGACCCCGCGACGGTCGACCCGCGCTTCCTCGTCGATGACGCCAAGCTCGACCGTATCGCTGCGGTGATCGCGGCGCATTGGCCCGAAACAATCGCGCAGGACCAGATCGGCAACCCGCTACTCATCGCGCAGATTGAGGCCGCACGGCATCAGCTGCTCGAATCGCTCGATCTTGTCGGGTTAATTGACAGGTAACCATAGTCGTTAATGCGAACCCGGCCAATTCCGTAGTTGGCCCAGGTCTTGCTTAACGATTGCCATGCTGTCACGCATCAAACGCCTCTTCACGATCAAGACGAGATTCGAGGCGTTTGCCGTGATCTACGGCCTTGGCGTCGGGGCGGTCGATCGCGGCATTCACTATCTGGAGCAATATCCCGGGATCGGCGGCTGGCTGCTGTTCGCGCTCTGCCCCATCGCGGTGTTCATGGCAGGCACGCGGATTCTCGACTCGCTCGACGCCGGGATCGAATAGGCAATTTGGAAGCCGGTCTGCCGGGGGGCGGGCCGTATGGGGAGATCAAGGTGCGGTTGTTTCGGGGCATGTTCACGGCGCTGGCGGCTCAGGCTCTGCTGATCGTGGCAGTGGCAGGCGGGTGCCTGTTGTGGAACGTCTATACGAGCAGCGAGCGGCTGCTGCGCAATCGCGATGCCGAGCATCTTGAAACCTTCGTGGCGCTGGCCGGTGAGGCAGCGGCAGCGGGCAAGCCGTTCGACCGGATCGTGGCCGAGCTCGACCGGCGCGATCCCGTCATCCTCGGCAACCGGGTGGCAATCGTCGGCCCGGACGACCGGCTGCTCGGTGGCCCCACCGCCGGCCCTGCACTGGTCGAGCGGCCGATCCTTGTCGATGGCCGCACCGTCGCCCGCGCGCGCGTGGTTGTTCCGCCCCAGCTTAACGACCGCGACCGCGCGCTGATGCGCGACCATTATATTGGCATTGGGGCCATTCTGGCAGGCGTGCTCGCATTGCTGCTGGGTGTCGCCTATTGGCTCGCGGGCCGCTGGTCACGTCCGCAAAGCGAGCTGCTGCGCCTCAGTCATGAGGTCGCGGATGGCGATGGCGACATCTATTTCGATGAGCGCGGACCGCGTGAGATCGTCGGCACGATGCGCAACCTGCGCCGTATCGCCAACCGCTTCGAGCGGATCGAGACCGCGCGCCGCACCTGGCTGGTGATGATCGCTGAGGAATTGCGTGAGCCGATCGCCTCGCTTGGCGGGCATTTGTCCGAGCTTCAGGAAGCGCTGACCGCCGAGCCTGAGTTCAAGGCAGCGATCGAGGCCGACCAGAACCGCCTTGCCCGGATGGCGGAGGATCTGCACGCGGTCGCGCTCGCCGATCTCGGCCGCCTGCCCCTACGTTTCGCCGATGTCGATCCGCGCGCGTTGATCCACAACACGATCTGGAGCCATGGCAAGCGCGCCGAGGCAGCGGGCGTACGGCTCGAAACCAGCACGCTCCCCCCCTACACCATCCTGGTGAAATGGGACGCCGAGCGGATCGAGCAATTGTTCGGCGCGCTGATCGAAAATTCGATGCGCTATGTCCCGCGCGGTGGGCGCATCGTCCTTGGTCTGGAGAGCCAGCGCGACGCCTGGCGGCTGATCGTGGATGACAATGCGCCGGGCATCGACGTTGATCTCGCGCAGCAGCTGTTCGAACCCTTTTACCGCGCCAATGCCAAGGATACGCCGGGCGGATCGGGCCTCAGCCTCGCCACCGCCCGGGCGATCGTCGAGGGGCATCACGGCCGGATCGAGGCGAGCAACTCCCCGATCGGCGGCCTGCGCATCACGGTAGTCCTGCCCGCGACGCCACCAATGGCCTGACGCCCCTTCTTAGCCCCTCCCGCTTGCGGGAGGGGTTGGGGAGGGTCTTCTTCTTTTGTTTGTTGAGGCCTCTAAGGTCTCAAGCGTCACTCAAACTCCAGAATCGCCGCATCCACCGCCAGGCTGTCCCCCGCCGCGAAGTTGATCGCCTTGACCACCCCCGCTTTCTCGGCGCGCAGGATATTCTCCATCTTCATCGCCTCGACCACCGCGAGCGGCTGCCCAGCCTCGACCTTCTCGCCCTCACCCACCTCGATCCGCGTCAGCAGCCCCGGCATCGGCGCGAGCAGGAACCGGCTCATGTCCGGCGGAATCTTCTCGATCATATGACGGGCCAACTCAGCCACGCGCGGCGCATAGACCTTCACGTCATGCGACGCACCGCGGGCGCGCAGCATCCAGCCCGACCGTGTGCGCTTGACCCCGACGCTCATCACCGCGTCATCGTCAATGCGAAGCCGCGCCACCCGCTGGCCGGGCTGCCAGTGCGTCACGATATCGAGCGGCGGCTCGTTCGGATCGAAATTGACAAGCAGGCCACCGTCATAGCCATCGACGATGATATCAAACCGCTCGCCGCCGATCAGCACGACACGCTCGCTCGACAGGGTCGGTGTGGCAAGCTGCCCGGAAATCTCAACCGCCCGCGAAGCCTGAATCAGGTCCAGCACCGTCGCCACCGCCGCCAGCTTGCGCAGCAACTGTGCGTCGGCGGGCGCCCCCGCGAACCCCTCGGGATATTCCTCCGCGATGAAGCCCGTGGTCAGAGCACCCGACCGAAAGCGCCGATGCTGCATCAGCGCCGACAGGAAATCGATATTGTTGCCCAGCCCCTCGATCTCGAACGCATCGAGCGCCGCAACCTGCAAATCCGCCGCCTCCTCGCGCGTCGGTGCCCAGGTGATCAGCTTGGCGATCATCGGGTCATAGAACATGCTGACCTCGCCCCCCTCGGCGACGCCATCGTCCACGCGAATGTACCCCTTCTGCTCTTGCCCCCCTCCCGCTTGCGGGAGGGGCTGGGGGAGGGCCTGTTCGAAGGGCAAGCCTTCCCCTGACCGCTTGCGCGCCCGGAATGGCTCCTGCCGCGCCTCCGCCTCAGGCGGCCGATACCGCACCAACCGCCCGGTGCTGGGCAGGAACCCGCGATAGGGATCCTCGGCATAAACCCGATTCTCGATCGCCCAGCCGGTCAGCGTGACGTCGTCCTGCGTGAAGGCAAGCCGTTCACCCGCCGCCACCCGGATCATCTGCTCGACCAGATCGACGCCAGTAATCGCCTCGGTAACCGGATGCTCGACCTGAAGCCGGGTGTTCATTTCGAGGAAGTAGAACCCCTCCCCGGTCTTGTCGGCGCCACTGACGATCAGCTCGACCGTCCCCGCCGAATAATAGCCAACGGCCCGCGCCAGCGCGACCGCCTGCTCGCCCATCTTGCGGCGCATCTCGGGCGTGACGAAGGGCGACGGGGCTTCCTCGACCACCTTCTGGTGCCGCCGCTGGATCGAACATTCGCGCTCGCCCAGATAGACGATGTTGCCATGCTGGTCGCCGATCAGCTGGATCTCGATATGGCGCGGCTGTTCGATGAACTTTTCGAAGAACACGCGATCATCGCCGAACGACGCCAGCCCCTCGCGCTTGGTCGCCTCAAAGCCTTCGCGAACGTCCTGCTCGCTCCACGCCAGCCGCATCCCCTTGCCGCCGCCGCCCGCCGACGCCTTCATCATCACCGGATAGCCGATGTCCGACGCGATCTTCACCGCCTCATCGGTATCGGCAATCTCGCCCAGATAGCCGGGGACGACATTGACCCCCGCCGCCTTGGCCAGCTTCTTGGACTCGATCTTGTCCCCCATCGCCGCGATCGCATTAGCCGGCGGCCCGACAAAGGCGATCCCCGCCTCCGCACACGCCTTGGCAAAGCTCTCGCGCTCGGACAGGAAGCCGTATCCCGGATGGATCGCATCCGCACCCGTCGCCTTGGCCGCCGCCAGAATGAGGTCCGCCTTGAGATAGCTCTCCGCCGCCGGCGCCGGGCCGAGGCGGACAGCCTCGTCTGCCATCAACACATGCGGCGCGCGCGCATCCGCGTCGGAATAGACCGCGACCGTCGCGATCCCCATCCGCTTGGCGGTGCGGAACACCCGACACGCAATCTCGCCGCGATTGGCGACCAGGATTTTTTTGAACATCTATCGAAACTTCCGTTGAAGTGCGGCCAACGCGATCACCGCGTAGCCAGCGATCAAAATTGCCGCCAAGAGGAGCGGAGATGGCCATTCAGAGGCATCCTGATGTGCCCCCAACATTCCAAGTACCCCAACGACAACTGCCCAGCTTGCCGTCAGTACAGCGGCGAGCCCTAACAGGGCCGCAAGCTTCGTCGTCGTCCGATAACGACCAACCGCAGCAACGACGAGGGGAACCACAAACGCCAGCCAGGTAGCAAGAAGCAGGGTAAGTGGAATCACTCCGCCGCCTCCAGTTCAGCCTTCACCTCACCCGCCATCGCCCGCATCCCAAGCCGCGCGAACAGCGCCGCGTCCCTGTCTTCACCCGCATTGCCGGTGGTCAGCAGCTTGTCGCCAGTGAAGATGGAATTCGCCCCCGCCATGAAACACAAGGCCTGCGTCTCATCGCTCATGCTCTCGCGCCCGGCGGACAGGCGCACCATCGATTCCGGCATCGTGATCCGCGCCACCGCAACCGTGCGGACGAACTCGATCTGGTCGATCTTCGCCAGCGGCGTGTCGTGGAGCATATCGCCCAACACCGTGCCCTTGACCGGCACCAGCGCGTTCACCGGCACGCTCTCGGGATGCTTGGGCAGCGTCGCGAGCGCATGGATAAATCCGACGCGATCCGCGCGCGTCTCGCCCATCCCGACGATCCCGCCGCAACACACGTTGATCCCCGCCTCGCGCACATGGTCCAGCGTTTCCAGCCGGTCCGCGAACGTCCGCGTCGTGATCACCTCGCCATAACGCTCCGGCGAGGTGTCGATATTGTGGTTGTAATAATCCAGCCCCGCCTCGGCGAGCTGCGCGGCCTGCCCCTCGGTCAGCATCCCCAGCGTCATGCAGGTTTCCATGCCCATCTGGCGCACGCCCTTCACCATCTCGACGATGGCGGGCATGTCGCGGTCCTTGGGGTTGCGCCACGCCGCGCCCATGCAGAAGCGCGACGAGCCATTATCCTTCGCCTGCGCCGCCGCTTGCAATACCGCGCGCACGTCCATCAGCTTGGTCGCCTTCAGCCCCGTTTCGGCATGGGTCGACTGGTTGCAATACCCACAATCCTCCGGGCACCCCCCGGTCTTGATGCTGAGCAAGGTCGACAGCTGCACTTCATCCGCCGCGAAATGCGCGCGGTGGACGGTGGCAGCCTGATAGACCAGCTCTATGAACGGCAAGTCGAACAGCGCGGCGATCTCGTCGCGGGTCCAGTCGGTACGTACTTCAATCATCCTTGGATCCATCCACAACGAAATGAACGATATCGAAGCGCTCGTCCCTATCGCGCTTACGAAGAAAAAAGGTACCGGACTGACCCGGTTTGGGCTTGATCGCAATCGGCCCGCACCAGATGACGATCATGTTGGCCTGCTCCAGAAAGGTGCTTGCGATGACGCGCCCGTCTCGTCCAACGATCGATCCGAACTCGTCGACAGCATCCCGCTGCGCCGGATTCTGCACTTCGCGCTCAACCGAATAGGTGCCGCTGACCTTGCGTGTGCCAGTAAGCTGCGCGTCCCATTTTCGCTTCGCCTGCTCCATTTGCGCCTTCGCCTCGCCTTTCGCCAGGACGCGACAGGCCAAATCCTCTGGCGCGCCAGCCAGCGCTACAAATACAACGAGCGAGAAGAGCCGGATCACCCCGCAGCCTCCTCACGCGGCGGCATGTTATGGCCGAGCAGGGTAAGCACCTCTTCGGCGGCGTTCACAAGGTTCGTTCCCGGACCAAAGATCGCCTGCACCCCCGCGTCGCGCAGTATCTGATAATCCTGCGCCGGGATCACCCCGCCCGCGATCACCTTGATGTCGCTCCGCCCCGCGTCGCGCAGATGGCCGATCAGCTGCGGGATCAGCGTCTTGTGCCCCGCCGCCAGGCTCGACACGCCGACCACATCGACATCCTCGGCGAGCGCCAGATCGGCGGCCTCTTGCGGGGTCTGGAACAGCGGCCCCGGCACAACCTTGAAGCCAAGATCGCCGAACGCCGACGAAACCAGGTTCGCCCCGCGATCATGCCCATCCTGCCCCATCTTCGCGACCAGCATCCGCGGCGCGCGGCCCAGCCGCCGCTCGGTCGCGGCGACGCCGTCCTTCAACCGGTCCCAGCGCGCGTCGTCGTCATAAGCACCACCATAGACGCCCTTGACCGGGGTCGGGACGGTCCCGTGCCGCCCGAACACATCCTCCATCGCCAGGCTGATCTCGCCCAGCGTCGCGCGATGCCGTGCCGCCACGACCGCCAGCTCCAGCAGATTGCCATCGCCCCGCGCGCCCTCACGCAGCGCGTCGAGCGCCGCCCGGCACGCCGCCTCATTCCGCTCCGCCTTCACCCGCGCGATCCGCGCCACCTGCGCCTCGCGCACCGCATGGTTGTCGACGTCGAGGATGTCG
>CAZWZP010000016.1:30953-31273 GCA_964638925.1 uncultured Stakelama sp.
CCTCGGCCTTGCGGTATTTGTTGACCCCGACGATCACCTGCTCGCCCCGGTCGATCCGCGCGGCGGTGGCGGCGGCGGCTTCCTCGATCATCGCCTTGGGCCAGCCAGCAGCGACCGCCTTGGCCATCCCGCCCTCGGCCTCGACCCGCTCGATGATCGCCCACGCCTTGTCGACCAGCTCCTGCGTCAGCGCCTCGACATAATAGCTGCCACCCAGCGGATCGACGACATTGGTCATCCCCGTTTCTTCCTGGATCACCAGCTGGGTATTGCGGGCGATGCGCGCGGAGAAATCGGTCTGCAGCGCGATCGCTTCGTCG
>CAZWZP010000017.1:0-11923 GCA_964638925.1 uncultured Stakelama sp.
GCCGTTTGCCCTGATGACCAGGTCGCCAAAGCCCCCGGCTTTGGCTGGAACGTCCGGGGGACGTTCCACCTGGTCATTGTCGAAGGGCAGTAGTCCGCCCTAACTGAGCGCGGGAACGGTGCTTCGACAAGCTCAGCACAAACGGCTTTAGCCAATCGCCTTCGCGAAGACCTGCTCAAGCTGTGCCGCACCCGCATCCCAGGTGACCGAGGACAGGTCCGGGTCGGTCGCGGGGATATCCCCGCCCTTCCACGCATCCCAGACCGCGTCGAGCGTCGCGGTCAGCTGCGCTTCGTCGGTGCAGGTGCGCAGGTCGCCCTGCACCCGCTCGGCCAGCACGAAGGTTTCGGGATGCTCGCCGGGGAAGGTGATCAGCGGGCGGCGGCACGCCATCAGCTCCAGCGCCTTGTGGTGGAAGCCGAAGGTCGCCCAGATATAGCAATTGACCGCCGCATCGTGGCACAGCTTAGCCAGCCGGTCGTGCGGCACGTTGCGCTCGACCGTCGCGACACAGTCCAGCCCGGCGCGGCCGATCGCGGCGCGGACATTATTCTCGGCGGCACCGGCATAGTGGAACAGCGTGGCGTCGCGCCGCTCGGCTCCGCCCGCCTTCACCCACGCGGCAAAGCCGGACATGAAGCGTTCGAGGAAGTCGTCGGCATAGGTGCTGCCGATCAGTGTCACCAGGAATTTGTCGCGGCGCGGGCGGCTGTCGGGCGCGGCGACCATCGCCGGGGCGATGCTGGAATAGATTACCTGATGCGGCTGGGCGAACCAGCGCGCGGCGATCCCGGCGTGCAGCTCGGCATTGCTGGTGAAGGCGGACGCGTCGGCAAAGCGGCGTTGCAGCACGCCGTGCAGTCCGCCGGGGACGTAATTGGCGAAATTATCCTTGAAGTCGATGGTCCAGGGCACGCCTGCCGCGCGCGCCAGTTGCTGCCCGACCACCAAATTGCTCAGATTGCCGAAATTGGCCCAGACGATGTCGGGCTTGAACGCCTTGAGGATCGCGCCATGCGCGGCGCGCGCGGCGGCGACCCAGTCGCCATGCACCCCGCCCTCGACCGCGATCAGCCAGGCGGTGGCGAGGCGGCGGAGCAGGCCGGGGGCGGTCTGCGAACGCTGCAGGCGCAGCAGCGCATAGTCGCGCGGTGCGAGTTCGAGCAGCAGCGGGGTGGACCAGCCATGCGCGGCGATCTTGTCAGCGATGCTCTGCGCGCTCTCTCCGGGCGAGGCCGGATCGGCGACCGGCGCGATCACCAGGATCTGATTCCCCCGCGCCGCCATCGCGCGGGCGAGCGAGATCACCCGCAACCCATATACATGCCCCAGCGCGGGCGACATGTCGGACACGAATACGCAGCGCATGGTGTGGCTCAGGGGCGCTGATAGCTGGCGGGGACGCGCAGGCCCTCGGGCAGCGGGCGGTGCGGCGGCCAGGCGACGAAGTTGCAGGTCTCGTCATCCTGCCGCTCATGGTCGGCGAGCAGGCGCAGCGCGCCATTTTCGGCGATGCGATAGATGGCATAATCGCCGCTGACCTGCTCGAAAAAGGCGAGCACGCGGCGCAGCACGTCGGTCTCATACGCCTCGAACACCACGAACGGGCGGCAGCGCGCGACGGTTTCGTGCGCGCCGGCGAGGACGACATCCTCGAACCCCTCGACGTCGATCTTGATCAGGTCGACTTTCTGCCCCGCCATCTCGATGTCGAGCGTGGTCACCGGCACCTGCAGCAGCTCGGCATTGGTGTCGCCACTGCCCGAAAAGGACGAACGATCGACCTGCGGGCGGAGGCTGAATTCGGCGGTGCCCGGCTCGGCACCCAGCGCCTTGGCGACGATCGACACGCCCGGATAATGCGCCGCGACCTGGGCCAGATAGGGCTGGCAGAGGGGGAGCGGCTCGAACGCAACAATCTTCGCATTCGGCGCGGCGCTGGCCATCAGCGCGGTGATGTAGCCGATATTGCCGCCGACATCGGCGATCACCCGTGCGTCGCGGGCGACATACGCGATGACATCGTCCTCGACCGTCTGGTGGGTGTAATAGCCATAGACCGCGAGCGGGTAGAAGACGTTGAGCCCGAGATCGCCGCGCAGCGTCATGCTGCTCGACTTGAGCTTCGCCGGATAGTGGCGCAGCCCCGGCAGGACCGGGCGCAGCAGCTTGATCAGGCTGTGCCCGCCGCGCGGGAGCGCGGTGGCGAGGGCAATGACGGCGTGTTCGAGAGCCATGACGATCAGAGCCCGTAATCGCGGACGGGAATATCGCCGCGGGCCATCCGCCGGTCGCTGACCCCGACATACATCGCGTAGCGCGTCGTGCAGGAGTCCAGTTCGACATTGTAGGTCAGCGGCGTCAGGAAACCGTTGAACAAATGATAGAGCTTGTAGGGCAGCGGTGCGAAATATTCGTCGACCTCCCACAGATAGCGTTTCGACGCGGTCCAGCCGCTGGCGAATTCGAACATGAAGATGTCGACTTTCTGCCCTTCCAGCAGCTGCTTCGCGCCTTCGAGGACGTGGAGGTCATAGCCCTCGGCGTCGATCTTCATGAAGTTGACGTGATCGACCCCGTTCTCCGCGCACCAGCTATCGAGTGTGGTGATCGGCACCTTGTAGGTCGTCGGCACTTCGCCCGGCAGCTCCTTGCGCGGGGCAAGGCTGTTGCACATGTTTTCGTAATCGTGGAACTCAAGCTCGCCCGGCTCGGCGGCGAGACCCTGATTGACGAAGGTCACGCGGGCATCCTGCGCGAAATCGGCGGCATAGCGCTCGGCAGCGAAGCGCGAGGGGTCGAAGCCGACCAGCTTGCCCTGCGGCCGCGCCTTCAGCATCTCGGCGGTCGAGGCGCCGTCATGGAAGCCCACGTCGATGATCGTCGGCTGTTCGTCCATCAATGTCAGCAGCCAGCGCTCGCCATTGGTCTCGCCGTTCAGCGAGTAATTGCGGACGACCACGTCGAACTTGCGGCTGAACCGGATGAAGGCGCGGGCAAAGCGCGCGCCGACCGGGTTCCAGAAGATGCGCTGGAGCAGATGATGGCGCGATTTGGCATTCAGCATGAAGAGAACCTTGCGGTCTGCGAGGGGTGGAAACGCGGCGGAGAACGGCCTGAATTACGCGGCCGTGCGAAGGGGTGAGGCGGGCGCGGCGCTGTCGAGCCGGCCAAAGAATTCGCGGCGCCAGCTCTCGATGATGAACGGCTGCCACAGGATCCAGCCAAGCCCGGCCTCGCCCGCGACGGCGCGGTCGAGGATCTTGTCCCAATATCCGGCCTGCCAATAGGGCGACTGGCGGAAGCTTTGCGACGCGAACAGGTCGCGGACCATGGTCTGCAGGCGCGGCGACTTGAACCACAGGTCCTGCGGCGGATTGAATCCCTGTTTGCGCCAGCGGGCACGGATTTCCTCGGGCAGCACGCCGCGCATGGATTCGCGCAGCACGCGCTTGGTCTGTACCTCGCCCATCAACAGATGCGGCGGCAGCGACAGCGCGAAATCGGCAAGGCGGTGGTCGCAGAAGGGCAGGCGCACCTCACGCGAATGCGCCATCGAATTGCGGTCGCCATAGCGCAGCAGCGTCGTCAGGAAGCCGCCGAAACTGTCCTCGGCGAGCGCGCTGGCGAGCGGGTGGAACTCGGGGTTCCGGGCGCGTGCGTCCTGCGCCATGATCTTCTGCGCCACGCCGGGCTCGATTGCGTAGAGCACGCTCGACCCCTTGCCCATGCGGTTGGCGAGCATGTGGCGCAGGCGGAAGGGCAGGCGGTCGCGCAGCGCGCGCGACGGCGGGGTGAGAACGCCGGGATAGCGCGCCTCGATCTGCGGCATCTCCGCGTCGAACCGCGCGCGGTCCCCGGTCTCGCGCAGACTGTCGAGATAGAGCGCGAAATAGGTCTCGTACCCGCCAAGCAACTCGTCCGACCCCTGGCCGTCGAGCAGCACGGTGACATTATGCTGCTTGGCGAGGTGGAAGACGCACCATTGCGCGAACTGGCTCGACCCGCCGGTCGGCAGTTCATTGTGCCAGATGAAGTCGGGCAGGTCGTCGATCAGGCGATCGACCGTCGGTTCGACCAGATGGCTCTTCACCTTGGTCGCGTCGATCACGACCTTGGCGAAATGATATTCGTCCGCCGGGGTGCCGGGGAAATGGCCGGTGAAGGTGTTGTATTCGGCATCGTCGCCGACCAGCTGGCGCGCGATGCACACGATCGCGCTTGAATCGAGCCCGCCCGACAGGCACGACCCCACCGGCACGTCGCTGCGCAGGCGAATGCGGACCGAATCGGTCAGCAGCTCGCGGAATTCGGCGAAGACATCGGCGTCGCTCGCGCTGGCCCGGCTCGCGTCGTAGCGCGGCGCGTAATAGCGCCAGATTTCAGGCTTGAGGTCGCCCAGGTCGAACGCGATCGCCTCACCCGGCAGCAATTGTTCAATCGCATCGAACGCCGTCTGGCGATCGGCGTCGAGGCCCTTGCTCGGGTTGACCGCCGCGCGCAGCACGCGGAAATCGTCATACCCCCGCCCGATGCCGGGCAGGCTCAGCAGCGCCTTGTACTCCGACCCGAATGCGAAGAACCCCTCACCGCGCGCGAACAGCAACGGCTTTTCGCCATAGCGGTCGCGCGCGCCGAACATCGTGCGCGTCGTGCGGTCGAGGATCATGAAGGCGAACATGCCGTTCAGCCGGTCGACGACCTTGCGGCCCCAGACGCGATACCCTTCGATGATCACTTCGCTGTCGCTGTGCGAGGTGAAGCTGGCGCCGAGCGCGATCAGCTCCTGCCGCAGCTCGACATAATTATAGATCTCGCCATTGAAGATCATCACGTAGCGGCCATCCGCCGAATGCATCGGCTGGTCGCCGGCATGGCTGAGGTCGATGATCGACAGGCGGCGATGGCCGAACCACACGCCAGCCTCGGCATCGGTCCAGTCGCCCGATCCGTCAGGTCCGCGATGCGCGATTCGGTCGAGCGCAGCGCGGTAGCGCTCGACTTCCAGCGGCCGCTTGCCGACCCAACCCAGAATTCCGCACATGCTTCCCGTTCCCCAAAGGCGGCAAGGCGCTAGAGCTGCCTCAAACTGCTGGCGTGTCTGGCGTTTCCACCGGATCGCGCCGGTCGATTCGGACCCAGACCCCGATTGCGATGGCCGTTACCATCCAACCAGCCAATTGGATATAGGCCAGAATTTCGCCCGTAAGCCCTTGAGCATACCACAAGGTTCCGCCGACCACGACCAGGCCATAGGGCGCGAACAGCAATAGCTGGGTCCACATCGTCCCGCGCGCGACCAGCAATTGCTGATGCACGTTGCAATAGACGGTCGGGATCAGCGCGATGACGATCAGCGCGAAGAGATAGGAGTTCCCTCGGAAGCTCTCGCCATAGAGCGCGAGGATCAGCGGCGCGGCGGCGATCACCACCCCGCTGAACAGCGTGGCGAGGCCGAGATTGACCACCATATTGTAGCGCTGGAGCCGCTGGACCTCGCCATGCTTCGCCTTGCCGATCGACGCGCCCAGCATCGGCAGGATTGCCGAGGCGAGCGACCCCATCACCATCAGCACCGGCAGCCGCCACTGCACCCCGGTGTTGATGATCGCGAGATCGGTGAACCCGGCGGGCGAGCGCGACAGGACATAGTTGCCGAGCCACGCCGCACCCCCCTGAACCACCGACAGCAAGCCGCTGGGGACGGAAAAGGCGAAGATGACGCTGGCATGGGCCAAGGCGGCGCGCATGTGGACGCCGCTGCGCAGCGCCCGGCGGTGGCTGCGCGCGGGGATCGCTACGGCGAGCAGGCGAAGCACGTTCGCGGCCGCGACCGCCGCCATCACGTAATTCAGGCTGGGTGCGAACAGCGCGACGGGGACGAGCAGAGCGAAGGCTGCGCCGGCGGTCCATGAGCGGGCGAGCGCGAGGACGCGGAACTCCTGCTTCGCCTGCAGCAGCGCGTCGCTGAGTCCCGCCTGGACCGAGGTGAGCAGGATGATCCCGCTGAAGATCACCGCCCAGCCATGCTGCCCTTCGCCGAGCAGCCAGCCCGACAGTCCTGCGGGCCAGAGCAGGCACAGCGCGAGGAAGGCGAGGGTGAGGCCCCAGGTCAGCCGGTCGGCGAGCAGCATCACTGCACCTGCGCGCGCGGGATCGCGCTCCGAAAAACGCGAGACGATCGAGATGACCGAATAGGGCAATTGCAGCGAGGCGATCGGCGAGGCGAGCGCGATGGTGCTGAGCAGCAGCGCGTAGCGGCCATAATCATCGGCACCGATCGCGCGGGCGATCAGGATGGTCTGGACCAGCGCGGCGGCGCGCTCGACCATCGACGATCCGAAGATCCAGCCCGCCCCGCGCAGCCAGGTCGCGACGGGACTTGCCCCGAGCAGATAGGAGGGCGTGAGCCGCGCGCGCAGCCACGCGATGCGGCTCATGGCGTTTCCCGCACGACGCCGCGCGCCCGCAGCAGCGCGGCGAGTTCAGCCGCGCGCGCGTCGAGGCTGTAGGCCGGGACGCAGCGCGCATGACCTGCCAAGGCGATCCGGCGGCGGGCGTCTTCGTGCTTCAGATGATACCCGATCCGCTCGCACAGCGACGCCGCGTCGGCGAACACGTCAATCTCTTCGCCCGGCACGAACAGCGACCGCACCTCGGCATTGTCGATATGCAGCATGAAGCCGCCCGAGGCGGGAATTTCGAAGGTGCGGGTCGAGGTCACGTCCTGCCACCCGTCGGGCGGGACCGGGCCGTGATGCATCGCGACGTTGATGCGGCTTTCCTCGATCGCGCGGGCGAAATAGTCGCCGACCAACGGATAGCCGAGCACATGGGGGGCGAGCGCCGTCCCCTGTGCCGGCCCGGCCCAGCCATTGCCGATCACCGCGATCTTCCGGTCGGGAAACGCCTGCGCGACGGCGAGCATGTATTCGAACTTGTAGGGCGAGAAATTGCCGATGTGCGAAATGTCCCAGCGATAGGGGACAGCCTCGCCATGCCGCCGCGCATGGACCAACGGCGCATAGCCATGATGGACAAACCCCGTCCGCTCCGCGCCATAGGTGTCGCGCAGATGGTCGAGATGGTAGCTCTTGGTCGTCACGATCTGGTCGTAACGGGCATAGGCCTCGGGCGACGATCCGGCGTGGTTGTAGGCGACGTCCGGGTAAAAGTTCACCGTGCGCACACCGCGCGCCTGCAGCGTCGCGAGCGTGTCGGCGGTGATGAAGCTGCCCTTGACCGTGACCAGCAGCTCCGCCTCGACCCGCGCGGCGTGGTCGAGAATTTCGCGGTTGTACGCCGCAATGCCGTGCCCGGTGAGCAGGCGGTTGGCGATGCGGTGGATCAGGCCGTGCGCGCGCCCGAGATAGGCGCCCAGATCGACCTCGGCGACGTCCCAGCCTGCGCCGCGCAGCCCCTGCGCCAGCGCGCGCCCGGTCGATCCGTGCCAGAATTCCGTCGCCATGACGGCGCGGATCGGGCGGCGGGGGTCAGCGGCGGACGGCATCAAGCGCCGCCATCACGCCGCCCACGCTGCGGCGCATGTCGAGTTCGTCGAAAATCTCGAGCGAGCGCTGCGCCATCGCCGCGCGCTTGGCCGGATCGGCGGCGAGGATCGCCAGCGCCTCGGCCAGCGCGGCGGTGTCGCCGCACGGATAGACGATGACATTTTCGCCATCGCGCGCGATGTCGGTCGGGCCGACCGCGCCGATCCGGTCGCTGTAGATCATCGGCAGGCCCATGCACGCGCCTTCGGACGTAATCAGCGGGTGTGGGTCGGCTTGCGAGGGGTGCACCAGCACATCGGCGGCGGCGTAGAGCGCGGGCAGGCGATCGACATTGACGAAGCCGGCAAAGCGCGCGGGCAGGTTTTCGGCGGCGGCGCGGGCTTTCAGTTCCTCGAACAGCTCACCATTGCCGGCGAACAGCGCGCCGATGCCGTGCCCGGCATGGAAGCGGGCGAGCGCGTCGATCAGATCCTGCGGCCGCTTGCGCGCCGACAATTTGCCGACGAACAGCGCCAGCATCTCGTCCTCGGGAATGCCGAACTCGGCGCGGACCTGCGCCCGCAGCGTGGCGCGGTTCGCGCGGGCGGCGCGGTACGTCTCTTCGTCGATGGTGAAGGGTGAGCGGAAGATGCGGTCGGCGGGTGCGCCGAACTTGCGGTAGTATTCCTCGTTCCGGTCGCCGACCGAGAGGAAGGCGGAAATGCGCGAATAGACGAGGCGCACGAGCAGCGCCTTCACCGCCTGTTTCAGCCCGCCGCGCTCCTGCAGCAATTCGCTGTCGGAGATGATCATCGCCGGCACGCGATTGCGCCCGCACCACCAGAGCGCGCGGCGGACATTGGCCTGGTTATAGCCATAGAGCAGCACCGCGTCGGGCTTGAACGCCGCCAGCCGCTCGCCGACCTTGGGGCTGCTCGGCCAGCTTGGGCTGGGCTGCTGGCCGGGGCGGGCGTCTTCGAGGAATTCGTGCGAATAGCCGCCGAGCATTTCCATGTTCCAGGAAATCTCGGCGTTCATTTCCTCGTCGAAATAGGCCTGAACCCCGACCGGCGCGCCGAAGATCAGATGGACGTCGAGATCGTCGCGCGCCGCCAGCGCACGGTAGAAGGGAACGAAATGCTGGATCGGGTGCGTGACCACGATCGCCAGCCGCGCCTTAGCCATGTGCGTTCACCGGCTGGAGCGCGACCACCGGGCCGTGGCTGTCGATCAGGCGGAAGCGGCCGCTGTCGAGCAGGGTCGCGACCAGCTGTTGGTGCGTGCCATGCTCGCGGCTGTCATGGGTTTCCATGATGATGATCCGCGCGCGGGCGAGCGCGTCGAGGTCGTGGCGCAGAATCTGCCACTCCACCCCCTCGATATCGCTGATCAGCGCGAAATCGGTGATACCATGTTCGTCGAGCAGGCCGGACAAGGTGCGCGCGGGCACCTGCACGGTCTGAAGATCGGGGGCTTCGCTGGCGATGCGGCCCGAGACCGAGCTTTCGCCCATCGCGAACGCGACGGTATCGCCACCGCCATAGCTGATCGCGACTTCGGCAACGGTCGTGTTGGTCTCACACCCGTTGAGCGCGAGGTTGCGGCGGAGCGACTTGGCGAGGCGCGGGTCAGCCTCGACGATCACCATGCGGCGTTCGGGCGCGATGGCGCGGCGGGTGGTGCAGCTGATCACGCCCAGGCTGCCGCCCAGCTCGACCACGTCCACGTCGCGCGGAAGGTGGCGCTGGACGAAGCGATATTCGCCGCTCTCGTACCCGCCGAGCAGCAACGCCGCCTTGATCTCCGGCGTCACCACCGGATCGCTGGTGTCGATGGTGAGGCCACGATGCGGGATGCGGTCGCGCAACAGCTTGGCGGCGACGATGCCGGTCATGCGGTTGGCGAGGATCGGGCCGACGATGCGGTTGATGCGGGTGCGTAAGGACGTCATGCGGGCTCCGGCACGATCACGTAATCGCCTCCCATCAGCGCGTCGGGCGCGGCTTCGTGCAGCGCGATGCCATGGGTCGCGCCGTGGCGGACCCCGGCGATGCGGTAGAAGCGCGACCGTTCGGGCACGAGCGCGACGATCTGCGCCGCCTCATCCGGGGCGATGCGCGCGCCGCCGCCGAGTTCGATCCACAGCACCGGACGGTCGCGGCGGATGGTGTCCTGCAAGCCCTGCAGCACCGAAATCTCGAAGCCCTGCACATCGCACTTGATCGCATCGACCGGGCCGACATTCAGCCGCGCGAGCAGCGCGTCACCCTGTTCGACCTGCACCGTCGCGACCGCTTCGAGCGGGGCATCATATTGGTCGGTAGTGACGAGCGTGCCGAGACCGCCATTGTCGCCAGCGGGCGAGTAAAGCTGAAAGCTGCCCGGTTCCGCGCCAAGGCCGAGCTGGTGCGGGGTGACGTTGGTGGCGTTGTTGAGTGCAAGGTTGCGCTGGAGCCGGCCGAACACCAGCGGGTTCGGCTCAAAGCTGTGGACTTGGCCAAAGGCGCGCGAAAACTGCAGCGCATGGGTGCCGACATTGGCGCCGATATCGAGGATCGTGCGGCGACGGTTGGCGGGGATGCGCGAGAGAAAGGCGGCGATCTCGTCGCGCTCATAGCCACCGAACAGATAGGCCTGGCGCTCGACGAAGGAATTCAGCTCACCCTCGACCCACACCCCGTCATTGGCGACGCGGAAACTGCCCGACGGTCCGGCAAGGCGGTTGGCCAGCGATCCCCAGCCGCGCAGATGGCGCAGCCCGCGCAACGCACGCACGGCGCGCGCGGCGACGCCCGGGTGCAGCTCGCCCTGGGGTGTCGTTCCGGTCAATGCTGGTCCCCCTGACCTTCGGCGCGGGCGTGCGGAAGCTCGCGCGGCGGATTGCAGACGGGTGTGGAAAGGTCAAGCGTCACCGGCGGCCAGCTCCTGGAACAGCGCGGTCATCTCCGCCGCCGCTTCGTTGCTGGCGAGAAACGCTTCGGCGCGGGCGCGGGCACCGTGCCGCCATGCCGCCAGCTCTGCCGCGGGCAGTTGCGCGAGCGTATCGATCGCCCCGGCCAAAGCCGCGCGATCATCCAGCGGCAGATCGAACCCGGCATGGTCGGCGGCAAGGTTGCGCCATGGCGTCTCCGTGCCGATCAGCACCGGCGTGCCCGAACAGAGCGATTCGAAGATCGCATGGCCGAAATTCTCGCTGCGTGAGGGCAGGAACAGCAGATCCTGCCCGGCCATCGCCTCGGCGACATCGGCATTGGCGAGTTCGCCGCGATGCTCGGCGGTGACGTGCGGGGGGAGGGCGGCGATCAGCTCGCGGCAGCGCGCCCAATGCGCGGGATCGCTGATCGGGCCGTAGATCGAATAGGTGAGGGGTGTGCGGACTTTGGCCAGCGCTTCCAAGGCAACGTCCAGCCCTTTGACCGGCGAAATGCGGCCAAGGAACGCCGCACGGAACGGCTCGCCCGCGCCACGCGGGCGGTAGGTCGGGAGCGCGAAGGCCGGCCGGGCATTGCCGATCAGTTCGACCCGGTGGCCGGGGAAGGCGGCGCGGACATCGCTGCGCTCGGCCTCGCTGGTGACGTGGAAGGTCACGCCGCGCATCAGTCCGGCGAGCGTGACCAGCTGGCGATACGCCGCCTTGCGCCCGCCCTTCAGACCCAGCGCCCCGCCTGAAAACTCGCCACGCGGCGACAGGATCACCGGTGCGCGCGATCCCCGGCCAAAGCGGCGGGCGATCAGCGCGGGGATGGTGAACTCACGGTCGAAAAAGCCGTTGAGCAGCAAAATGTCGTGCGGGGTATCGCGCAGCAGCTTGGCCAAACCCTGTGCGCCGGTGCGACCGACCGGCAAATAATGGGCCTTGGCATAGCCAAGCTCGTGCCAGCGCCCGGCCTCAACCAGTGGCTCCGCCGCCCCGAAGGCACGATCACGCGCCACGATACGGAAATCGAACCGGTCGCCCAGCGTCTCGCACAGCGCCTTGATGCTGAGATTCGGACCCGTCGCCTCATGCCCCGGCCAGAAGGCGCCGATCAGGATCAGGATCGTGGGACGCGTGCTCATGGCGCGGGGAGCGCGAACGTGATGCCGTAGCGCGACTTCAAATACTCGGGGAAGCTGTCGATCCCGTGCGCCGCGATATGCATCCGCGCCTCGTCGATCTTGGCGTCCATCAGCATGAAGAACCAGAAGCCGTGGAGCGAATGCCACACAAACCCGCGCCGCCCGTCGAGAAAGCCGAGCCGCAGGACATAGCGCTGCACGAAATAGAGCACCGCGCGCAGGTAGAGCGGTGCGCCGCCATAGACTTTGTGGCGCAGGAAGCGCTTGAACTTCGCCGCCGGGGTGACTGCGCCGGGCTCGTCATGGTCGCGCACCACGCCCTGTTCGCGCAGCACGAAATCGATCATCTGCAGCGTGGCATAGCGGTTATGCTT
>CAZWZP010000017.1:11936-12419 GCA_964638925.1 uncultured Stakelama sp.
CCGATGTCGCGGAGATTCTCGTCGACCAGATCGCCGCCGGTGACCTTCTCGACCCGCCCGCTGTCGATCAGCAATTTCTCGTCCATCCAGCGGCTTTCCATCCGCGCGCGGCCCGGCCGCCACATGCGCGTCAGCCAGGTGCGGTAATAGCCGCCCCAGCGGATGAACTTGCCGCGAAACAGCACCTTGAGCTTGAGGTCGAGCGCTGAGACGTCGTCGGGCAAAGTCGGTGTGCGGCTGCGCAGCGCGTCGAGCAGACCGGCTTCCAGATACTCGTCGCAATCCATGCGCAGGATCCAGTCGGTGTCGATCCCGGTGTGGTCGGCACCCCATTGCACTTGCGCGCCATGCGTCGTGAACGGGTTCTGATAGACATCCGCGCCCAGGCTCTTCGCGATCTCGACCGTGCGGTCGGTCGAGAAGCTGTCGACCACGACGATGCGCTGCACCAGCGGACGAATCCGCTCGATGCACCGCGCGATA
>CAZWZP010000017.1:12429-25875 GCA_964638925.1 uncultured Stakelama sp.
CGTGCTCCTCCTCGTGACCGGAAAGGCTCAGCGCAGTGATCGAAGGTGCGGCTTCAGTCATCACACCCCGGCGATGTCGAGCGTCGCTTCGCTCACCGCAATCAGCTCATCGAGCGGGATCGGGGCTGCGGCACCGTCGCGGGCGGCGGCGTAGAAGGCCTTGACCAGGCCCGCTTGGCCCTTGTCCTGCGCCGAGGCGCTCTGGGTGGTCGTCTTGCCGCCAGTGGTGATGTGCAGCTTGCGGAAATCGTCGAGGCGGACGACCGTGCCGGGCGCGAAAATCTCCAGATATTCCTTGGGCAGCGATGCATCGCCGAGCGAGGAATAGAGGATCGTGCCGGTCGATCCGTCGGCAAAGCGCAGCACGGCCGACACCGTGTCGTCAATCCCCTCCGGCCGGAAGGCGCTGACCGACACCGGCGGGCCGCCGGCGAGGAAGGTGAGCGCGTCGACGAAGTGGCACGCCTCGCCCACGATGCGCCCGCCGCCCTGCGCGCCGTGCAGCCAGCTATCGCCCGGCACATGCCCGGCATTGACGCGGTAATGCATCGCAATCGGCCCGGCGCGCGACGCGATCGCCGCCTTGGCCGCGATCATCATCGGGGCGAAGCGGCGGTTGAAGCCGACGGTCAGCACGCCCGGAGCGCCCTCCGCTGCCGCGACGACATCGGCCAGCTGGTCATGGTCGAGTGCCAGCGGCTTTTCGACGAAGACATGCTTGCCCGCACGCAGCGCGGCGGCGGCGAGGCTGGCATGGCTGTCGTGGCGCGTGGCGATGAACACGCAATCGGTATCGGCATCGTCCATCACCGCCTGCGGATCGGTCGCGGCGTTGGCAAAGCCCTCGCGCTGCGCGGCGTCATGCGCCGACAGACCGGTCGAGGTAACGACGGTGGTCAGCCGCTCCTTGCTCGCTTTCTTGAGCGCGGGGACCAGCACCGACTTGGCGTAGTTGCCAAAGCCGATGAACGCGGTGCCGCGCCCGGTTGCCGCAGCCGCCCCCGGATTGACCGGGATC
Source organism: uncultured Stakelama sp. (assembly GCA_964638925.1). Lineage (GTDB taxonomy): Bacteria > Pseudomonadota > Alphaproteobacteria > Sphingomonadales > Sphingomonadaceae > Sphingomonas. The sequence goes on from CAZWZP010000017.1 coordinate 13,448, forward strand.
GACCGCACGATTGCGGCGGGGGTCTCGGGATAGGTCAGCAGGATCGCGAGGAACGGCTCGTCCGTGTCCATCAGCTTGTACGCCGCTTCCGCCTCCGCGATCGGGAAGCGGTGGGTGACCAGCTTGAGCGGGGTCACGCGGCCTTCGGCGACCAGCTCCAGAAACGCCTGCATGTTGCGCTGTTCGGTCCAGCGGACATAGGCGAGGGGATAGTCATGCCCCTCCAGCTCATAGGCCGGGTCGTGGCGGCCGGGGCCGTAGGACATCGACAGACGCAGATCGAGCTCGCGCTTGTAAAAGGGCTCGCGGTCGATCTCCATGCCGGTCAGGCCGACCATGACGACGCGGCCCTTCATCCGGCTGATCTCGGCGGCCTGGTTGGGGGGCGACGACGACTTGCTCGACGCGGTGACGATCACCGCGTCCGCGCCATAGCCATCGGTGAAGCCGCGCACCGCTTCGTCCAGCGCATCGCTGACCGCGACGTCCGCGCCCATCTCCAGTGCCAGCTTCGCGCGGCCCGGATTGGGATCGAAGCCGAGCACGCGGCAGCCATTGGCCTTGAGCAATTGTACGGTGAGCTGGCCGATCAGGCCGAGCCCCATGACCACGACCCGCTCGCCCAAAGTCGGGTTGGCGACGCGCACGCCCTGCAGCGCGATGGCGCCGAGCGTGACGAAGCTTGCGGCCTCGTCGCACACGCCCGCGGGGATGCGGACCGACAGGTTCTTGGGAACCGCATTATATTCGGCGTGATTGGCCACCGCCGCGCCGGCACAGGCGATGCGGTCGCCGACTGCGTATCCGCCCGCTTCCGCACCCGCCTCGACCACTGTTCCGGCGAGGCTGTAGCCGAGCGGGATCGGGGTATCGAGCTTGGCGAACACCTTTTGCACCGTGGGCAGCAGCCCTTCGTTGCGGACCTTTTGCAGCGTCTTGCGGACCAGGTCGGGCCGCGCCATCGCCTTGCCCGCGAGCGAGCTGCGCGCGAGGTCGATGATCTGCTTTTCCGTGCCCGCGCTGATCAGCGACACGCGCGTCGCGACGAGGTTGCGACCCCGGCCCGAGCGCGGCACCGGCGCCTCGATCAGCCGGAGCACGCCGCTGCGATAATTTTGTTCGACCTGTTTCACTGAAGCCCCGTTTCCCCGACCGACGCGGCCATGAATGTTACATCGCTCTCAAAACAACCACTTGGCAGTGTCAAGCACAGACATTGTGTCGATTCTTCGCGGCCCATGTCGGGCCACCATGTTGCAGCTTCGAGACGCAGCGGCTGCGATGCGTGGATCGTGAGTTGCGCGCCGCCCCGGCGGAGCATTGCTGTGGTGCCGTCGATTGTTACTTCGCACTCCGGGTGGAGCAGCATCCGCCAAGTCGCCGAGTGCCATATCGCGCCCTCGATCCGGTCGTGCAGACGGATGGTGTCGCCCTGCGCCTCGATCCGGCGCATGACGATCGGGCGGCCGGGGAGGTGGGTATAGCCGTCATGGCCGCCCTCCAGCGTCAATGCATCCGGCTGAACTTCGGCCGCGCTCACCCACACGCGCGGGCGGCGGCCGCAGCGGAACGCGCCGAAGAACTCGGCCGGCTCCGCGCCGTCGATCGCGAGGACATTGTGGTGGTGCGCGCTGCGGCTCTGGTCGCGGCGGGCGCCCGGCACATATTCGAATACGCCCTGATCGACGACCATCCGCTGCCCCGCGACCGACAGCTCGATGCTGCCGATATCGCCATGCGCATGGGCGGGCAGGTCGTCGGGACCGATCCGGCCATGGTCGGCGATCAGGGTGACGCGGGGCGTGTGAAGCCCGAAATAGCCGGCGGTCGGGAGTGCGAAGCCGCCCTGTGGCGGGGGCACCGTCCGCCCGGTGGATGCGGTGTAGGCCGCCAGACACTCGGCGGGCGCATAGGCCATGGTCAGCCCGGCATCGTTGAACAGCGCCGGGCCGCCATCGGGATGCGCCAGCAACGCGGTCGCGCGCGCCATGCCGTCGAGCGCGCGGTCGAGCGCTTCCGGTGCGGCGGCTCCGAGCGCGTCGCGCGTCTCGATCAGATCGGCGAACACCTGCGCGTGGTAGGAGGGTGAGCGTTCGTAATGCACGCCATCGGCCAGCACCTGCCGCGCCAGCTCCTTGTCGAGCAGCTCCAGCGCCCGCGTGCGCCAGCGCTCCGCAATCGTGCCGGAGAAGAACGCAGCGCCCCAGCTCAGCGCCTTGATATTCTTGACGAGATGGTTGCCGCCAATGTCGAGCTCAAGATTGCGTTCGAGGAACGCCAATTGCTCGGCCAGGCTCGCATGGATCGGGGCCAGCGCTGGATCGCCGGGGTCCGCGCCCCACGCCGCAATCCGCTGCATCCACACCACGACGCGCAGCGACAGCGTGTAGCTGTTCCAGCTGTCGTGCCAGTAACCCGGCTGCCACGGCGGATTGGCGGCGATCCACTGGTGGATCAACGCGAGGCCGGCATCGGCGTCGAGGCCCTCCAGATATTCCATATAATGGAGATTCATCCGCCACAGCTGATTGGCGACGCCGGGGCCGGGTGCGTCCCAGTCAATCGTCTCCCCAATCTCGACCGCGCGGCCAAGGAAGGTGAAGCGCCAGCCGCTGGCGGTGCGTTCGACCTGCCCGGTGCGCGGCGGAAAGCGAGGAGCGGGCGGCTTGGGCGCGGGTTGGAGCTGACCCCGCGCGAGACCCTCCAGGCGGGGCGGATTCTTCAGCGACCGCCGCCGCTGAAGCGTCAGCCGCGCGCGCGCGAGCAGCTGGCCGACCGGCACATGGCGGGCGAAGGCGAGGCTGCGGCGCAGGCGGGTGAGGCGGCTCATCGCGCCGCCACCAGCGCCTGCATCTCGCCCAGCAACCGTTCGGCGAGCACGCGGCGGTCGAACTCACGCGCGACGAAGCTGCGCCCCGATTCGCCGAGTTGCGCGGCAAATGCGGGATCGTCGGCCAGCCGCGTCACCGCCGCTGCCAGCTCCGCTGCCGATTCGGGCGTGATCGCGATTCCCGCGCCACCGGCTTCCATCAGCGCCTTGGCCTCGCCTTCGACCCCCAGGATCATCGGGCAAGCCATCGCCATCGCCTCAAACATCTTCGACGGGATCACCGTCTTGAACGTGTCGACCCGGCGCAGCAGCACCAACGCCGCATCGCTCGCCGCCCAGATGCCGGGCATCGCCGACTTTGGCTGCTGGCCCAGCATCACCACGTTGGACAGCCCGCGCGCTGCGACTTCGGCCACCAGCCGCTCGCGCTCCGCCCCGTCACCGACCAGCAGGAAGGCGATGTCGCTGCGGTCGCGCAGCAATTTCGCCGCCTCCAGCACGGTGTCGAGCTTATGCGCCATGCCGTGCGTGCCGACATAGGCGGCGACGAACTTGCCGGTCAGGCCGTGCGTCGCGCGGAATTCCGCCTCCGCCGCCGCATCGGGCGTGGTGAAGGTGGTAAGATCGACCCCGTTCTTGACCACCGCGATTGGCCCGTCGCCCCGGCGTTCGCGGATATGTGGAACGAAACCGTCGGTGACCGACACGACCAGATCGGCATTGCGATAGGCGAAGCGCTCGATCGCCTCGAGCAGCTTGATCGCCGCGCCGCGCTTCATCGCGCCGACGGTGACGATGCTCTCGGGCCAAAGGTCGCGGATTTCCAGCACCCAGGGACGGCGGCGGCGCTTGAGCAGCCAGCCGGCGAGGCCACAGAAGAATTGCGGGGAGGTGGACAGGACCACATCGGCCTTGGGCAGCCGCCACATCCAGACCAGCACGGACAGCAAATAGGACACGTAATTGGAAATGCGCGGCAGGAAGCCCTCATTCGCTGCGAGCCAGGTCCACAGGCGAATCACGCGCACCCCGTCGCGTTCCTCCTCCTGCCACAGCCGGTTGCGATAGCCGGGATAGGCGCGGCCGGTCGGATGGTTGGGGACACAGGTAACGACGGTCACGTCATGCCCGGCTTGCGCCCACACGCGCGCATGTTCCGACAGGCGCGACGCGGGCGCGTTCACCTCGGGCGGGTAATAATGGGTGAGGACGAGGATCTTCATCGCGGCAGCGCGGTCACGCCGCCAGGCGCGCGGGATCGCCGAAATAGCGCGCCAGCGCCTCGCCCGACCATTCGCGGCCCGATCTGCGGGTGCGGATGTCCTGGGTCGCGCCCTTCAGCCATCCGGTGACGGGAATGCCGAACCCGGTCTTGGGCTTGTTGAGAATTGCGTCGGGCAGCGGGGTCGATGGCGCATTGCCCAGCATCGCCTTGCCCGCCCCCGGCGTCAGGCCCGGCAGGATCGGGGCGAGTGCCTGAAGCAGCGTGAAATCGACCAGCGGCACGCGAATCTCCAGCGAATGCGCCATCCCCGCCCAGTCCGAATCACGCAGCAGCTGGTTGCGCATGTAATTGCCCGATTCGAGGGCGGCGACGCGGCCATTGGCGCTACCCGGGTCGGGGGTCATGGTCGCGGCGATCAGCCCCTCGGGATCGAGTTCCGCCAGCCCTTGTGCGGCCAGCCCGGGGTCCATCGCCCCGTCCAGTTCGAACGGCAACAGTACCGCGCGGCGCAGCAGATAGGTGCCCGCCCAGCTGCGCGGCAGGTCTAGCAGTCCGGCGAGCTTCGGGTTGCGCGCGAGCAGGCCTGGCGCGAGCAGCTTCAGCAACCCCCGGCTCGCGCTGCCTGCGCCCGGGACGTGCGCGACGAGTCCGAACACCCGGCGGGTTTGCGGGATGGTGCGGAAGGTCGAATAGCCCGCGAGCAGCTCGTCGCCGCCCAGCCCCGACAGCGCGACCTTGAGACCCAGTTCGCGGGTCGCCTTGCTCACGAACCAGCTGTTGATCCCGTCGATCGTCGGCTGGTCCATCGCGGCGAAGATCGCGGGCAGGTCGCCGCGAAACTCCTCGGCGCTGACCTGACGCACATGATGCTCGACGCCGTAGAGCGCAGCGACCGATGCCGCGCCCGGCACCTCGTCGGCAGGCGTCCCGGCAAATTCGGGGAAGGCGAGGGTGCAGGCGCGGATGCGCTGCGCCCCGCAATCGCGCATCAGCCCGACCAGCGCCCCCGAATCGACCCCGGCGGACAGGAACGCGCCAACCTCGACATCCGCGACCATATGGTGGCGCACGCTGTCGCGCAGCGCTTCGGCGACGTTGACCGTGCCGCCGTCGCGCCCGTCGGCAATCGCCTGCGCGACCGAGGCGTAGCGCACCGGATCGCTGACGCCGCGCGCATCGACCGTGATCCAGCTGCCCGCCGGGACCGCGCGGATCGCGCGATAGATGGTGAAGGGTTCGGGCACCGATCCCATCAAATGGAAACCGGTGAGCCCCGCTGGCGACGGCTCGCGCGAGATCGACGGGTCGGCGATCAGCGCCTTGACCTGTGAGGCGAACGCGATCCGGCCCTGCGCATCGGCATAATAAAGCGGCTTGATGCCATAGGGGTCGCGCGCCAGCGTCAGGCGGCGGTCTTGCGCGTCCCAGATGGCGAAGGCGAACATCCCGCGCAGCCGCGTCAGCATCGCCGGTCCGTGCGCCGCAAACAGCGCCAGCAGCACTTCGGTGTCCGACCCGCTCGCGAACCGGTGACCCTGCGCCTCCATCTCGGCACGCAAGCTCTGGTAGTTATAGATCTCACCGTTGAAGACGAGGCTGTAGCGGCCGCTCGCATCGTGCATCGGCTGCGCGCCGCCGTCGCTCAAATCGATGATCGACAGGCGGCGATGGGCAAGGCCGACCCGCGCATCATCGTCGATCCACAGCCCGACCCCGTCCGGCCCGCGCGCCGCCATCGCATCGCGGATCGCGATCAGCCGCTCGGGCGCGACCGCAAGCGCACTGGACCGATGCGCGAACATGCCAGCGATCCCGCACATCGGATCAGGCGCCCGGTCGTGGCGGCAACAGCCGGTTGGCGAAATACAGCAGCAGATGCAGCACCACCGCCGCGCTGATCGGGCCGATAATGTCGGGGACCAGCATCCCGTCGATGCGCGATCCGGTGCGTAGCCCCAGCGCGACGACGAGCAACAAATGCCAGGATTCGCGCTGCAACGCGACGACATTGTAGATCGACCACAGCGCCAGGACCGGCGCACATAAAGCCGCGAACAGTCCGACACCCAGCCAGCCGAACGTCCAATACCCCTCCGCCGGAATGCTGGGGCTGGTCGAGGAATTGTAGTTGCCGTTGGCGCGAAAGGTAAAGTCGCGGCCGATATCGGTGATGATCGGCTTGTCGGGATAGACGATGCGCGGGATCCATACGACGAAGATGTCGCGCAGCGTGTCGCCGGATATCCCCTGATCGTACAGGCTGATCGCGAACGAGCCTGCGTTGACATAGCTGAGGCGAGCCCAGCCGATCTGATAGTCTGGATCGTTGACGCGGGTCTGGTCGATCCCGGAGGCGCGCGCGTTGAGCACCTGAATCGTTTCCGACAGCACCGCGCGGCCGCTTTCGCTGCGGGTCACCAGCCCGCGCGCCTCGGTCACGATATCCGCGACGACGAAATAATAGGGGACGAGGATGCCGACGATCAGCAGCAGCCGCCGGAACGTCACCTTGTGATAGAGATAGGCGAGGGGCAGCATCAGCGCGGGGAACATCGCGGCATATTTGCTGAGCTGAATGATGCCGACGATCGAATCGACCACGGTCAGCGCGAATATCAGCCAGAACCAGCGCCGCCGGTCATTCTGCAACGCCCAATAGCCGACCAGGAAATAGCCGACATAGGCAAACTGGCCAAGCTGGACGATCACGTTGGGCAGGTTGAACTGAATGATTTCCAGCGCCGCCGGATAGATCAGCAGATAGTTGATCGCGGTGCCGATACCCAGAAAGGTAAAGCCGATCGTCTCGGTCGTCAGGTTGCACGGCGAGATGAACTTCAGCGTATGTCGGCTCAAGCTGCGTGCGCGCAACGGCCCGACGATCCCGGCGACGAACACCAGCAATGTCGCGTGAAACATCGCCACGACGATGTTGAATTTGAGCACGTCGCGCGGGTAGAAATCGAAAAACGTCGCGAGCATCGCCCGCGTCTCGTCATTCAGGAACAGGGTGATGAGCGATCCGATGCCGAGATAGCCGACCACGCCGATTCGATACCAGAGTAGCGGCGACCACAATGTGTGGCGGTTGGTGAGCACCATGTGGTAGATCGCCCAGCCAACGACGGCCGAGAGCAGCACCGGGCCGACATAATTGGCAAAGGTGGTTGCCCCGCCGCCATAGGCGATGCAGATTCCATAGAAGATCAGCAGAGCGAACGTGCCCGCGATCTCCTGCATCCGGGGCATCAGCCCGATCATCGGGTCGTCCCGCGTCGCGTCCACCGGCACCACGTCGGCGGCCCGATTCCGCGCCTGCGGGGTCGTCCACGGGAGCGAGCGCGTCGCCATCAGCTGCGCGACGCCAGCGCGATACAGTCCGCGCCGTCCCAGATCACGGTATCGAGCGTGAAGCCGCGTCGCTCCAGCTCGGCGAGGAACGCCTTCACGTCACCGCCAAATGCGTGGATCTCGATCCCCACCCGGTCGGCCATGTCGAGCAACCGGCTTTGCGGATCGAGCAGAAAATATTCGCTGCCCTCGATGTCGCATTTCAGGAAGGCGATGCGGTCGATGCCGTAGCGCGCGATGAAATCGGGCTCCGACAGCCGCTCGGCATCGGTATAGCTGGGGTCGTTTGCGACGTCGCTGATCTGCTGCGGGCTGAAGATGCCGACAAATGCGCGGCACAATGTCGCGCGATCCGCAAAGCCGTTGGCGGCCATCGTCGCGTGAAACTTGGCGACGTTGCGCGCGCCGGGCTCGACCGCGATCACCCGCGCGGTTGGGTTGCTCGCCAGCGCCATCGCGGTGAAATTGCCCATATTGGCGCCCAGATCGACGACAACGCCATTGTCGGGAATCTTGAGGAAGCCGTCGCGCGAATAGACTTCGCGGACCCAGATTTCGCGCAGCCCGCTGAACGCCTGTTCGCCCACCAGCTTTGCGGTAGCGGAACCGTGGCGGGCAACGAACGGACCCTCGCCCATCGCCTTGTCGGCGGCGAGGAGGTTACGGGTCTGCAGCGCTGCGGGCATCGTCACCGCGACGGCACCCGCCCATTGCAGCGCGCGCGCAGGCCCGGCCACGCGGATAATCCCGAAAAAGTCGCGAAGCAGCTTGCCAATCATTCCGTTTCTCGACGCGGGCGGCCGCGGGGTGCGGCGGGACGGGGCCGCGACCGGCAATAGTCAGAACATTGCTGCGATGCACGCGGATTTTCGCCTTTTTGCACGCGCTTGATCCGGATCAACCGGTTGCGCCCGCTGGTACAGTGCGCTGCGCCCGCGCATCCAGCCGGGCATTGATCCAGCGCAGCAACGGACGCTCGACGAACTGATAGACGAGCACGCCCAACACCACGCCGCTGCCGACAATCAGCGCGATCGCAATCACGCGCGTTTCCGGCCCGGCGAGGCCAACGCTCCCGATCAGCCGCCCCAGCACCCGCTGCGGGATCTCGTGCCACAAATAGATGGCGTAGGATGCGTTGCCGAGCAGCATCATCGCTTCGTGCAGCCGACCACGAAACCGGATCGCCGGATCGGCAAGCACGACCACCCAGATGGTCGCGGCGATCCCGAACCATGGCGTGAGCGCACGGGCCGCTCGTTCACCCCCCCCCTCAGTGGGAATTGGGCCAAGCTGGAGCGCGACATCGCGGCTCGCCGTCCAGGCGAAGATGACCAGCCCGAGCAGGCCCAGCGCGACCTTGCCCCAGGCCGGAATGGCCGGGCGCGCACGGACGATGAAAAAGGCCAGAACCCCGAGCGAGAAGAGGAAGGCATAGGCCGACCCGACCAGGGGAATCGCCGCGCGCGCTTCGCTTAACCCCGGCACCATCGTCAGGACATAGCCAGCCACGCCCCACGCCAGCAGCGCGGCGATGAACAGCCACCGCCGGATAAAGGCGAGCAGGAACAGTGCGTAGAACGCCATTTCATGCGTCAGCGTCCATAATGCCGGCGGCGCATAGGCGAAGTCGAACGGGATCAGGGTCAGCGACACCAGATACTCGATCGGCCGCAGCGGCATCCCCGCAGCAAAGCTGAGCGCGGCCCAGGCGATCACCACCAACACGACCGGCGGATAAATGCGCACCAGCCGCTTGCGGATATAGCCGGGTACCTCACCCGCCGCGCCGATCCGGTCGTAGTGGATCCAGCAGATGATGAAGCCGCTGAGCACAAAGAATAGTTCGACCCCGGCATGGCCGAACATCAGGCCTACTTCCCAGCTGCGAACTGGCTGGTAGCCGCCGGGTCCGAACACGCAGGCGGCGTGATAGGCGACGACGAGCAATGCGGCGACCGCGCGGAAATATTGCAGCGCTGGCAGCGTCGCGGCGCGTCCGTGCCGCGCCTCCGCAGTGAATCCGGCTATCGTCATACGTCCCCCTGCGGCGGACCTTGGCCTTTTCGACGGCGTCGTCAAGGCGCGGCTCTTCAATTGCGGCACTGCGGCAAAGCGCCTATGTGCGGAGCAATAACGGGAATTTTGCGTGGTTTTGTCGAAGCTGAAGGGAATGTTCGGGGCGTCAGCCGCGGCGCGCTCGCCGTCTGCGGTGCTGCCCGATGGCGAGCGCGTCTATGCGATCGGCGATATTCATGGCCGGTTCGACCTGCTGAGCGAGTTGCTGGAGCAGATCGACGCCGATGATGCGGCGCGCGGGGAGGCGCGGACCCGGATCATCTTCCTGGGCGATCTGGTCGATCGCGGCCCCGATTCGGCGTCGGTGGTCGAACTGCTGGCGACGCGCGACTTCGGCGAGCGGCAGGTCGATTTCCTGCTCGGCAATCATGAGGAGGTGTTCCTCAAGGCATTGGGTGGCAATCTGGAGACGATGCGCTTCTGGCTGCGCATCGGCGGGGAAGAGACGCTGCTGAGCTATGGCACGCCGATCGCGTTGATCGACCGCGGTCTCGCCGATGAATTGGTCGAGGATTTCCTGCCGCGCGTGCCGTCGCACCATATCGCCTTCCTCCACGCGATGACCGACATGGTGCGGATCGGCGATTATTGCTTCGTCCATGCCGGGGTAAAGCCGCACGTCGCGCTCGACCGGCAAAAGCCGGAGGATCTGCGCTGGATCCGCGAGCAGTTTCTGAATTTCGAGGGCAATTTCGGTGCGACCGTGGTCCATGGCCATTCGATCGCCGCGCAGGTCGAGGAACTGCCCAACCGGATCGGGATCGACACCGGAGCCTATGCGACGGGACGGTTGACGGCCCTGGCGCTGGAGGGGCGCGAGAGGTGGTATCTGGCGACTGAGGGCGTGGCGGGGTAAAAAGGTCGGGGTGCGGTCGTCGCGACCACTTCCGGTTCCACGCCGTTTGTGCTGAGCTTGTCGAAGCACCATTCCCGCGTTCCGTGAGGACGGGAGACTGCCCTTCGACAAGCTCAGGGCAAACGGTGGTTGGGAGATCCAGCGTTACATGGCCTCCCCCCAGCCCCTCCGTTGCAGAGGCGGGGGGGCAGCGCCTCAATCCACCTTCTTCCCCACGCCGACCAGCTTCAGTCCGGCGCGCGCCACCTCTTCGGCGGGATAGATATTGCGCAGGTCGACCAACAGCGGCGTGTTGAGCAGCTTCTTCATCCGCCCGAGATCCAAAGCGCGGAACTCGTCCCATTCGGTGACGATCACCAGCGCGTCGGCAACCTCTGCCGCCGCATAGGGGCTGGGACAGAATTCGACATTCTTGACCAGCGGGCGCGCCTGCTCGACCCCCTCGGGGTCATAGGCGCGGACGATCGCGCCGGCGTCCTGCAGCGTCTGGATCACCGCCAGGCTAGGCGCGTCGCGCATATCGTCGGTATTGGGCTTGAAGGTCAGGCCCAGGATCGCGACGGTCTTGCCGCGCACCTCGCCGCCCATCGCCTTGATCACCTTGCGCCCCATTGCGCGCTTGCGGCTGTCATTGACCTGCACCGTCGCCTCGACGATGCGCAGCGGGGTTTCATGATCGTCGGCGGTCTTGAGCAGCGCCAGCGTATCCTTCGGGAAGCACGACCCCCCATAGCCGGGGCCGGCATTCAGGAACTTGCGCCCGATGCGGTTGTCCATGCCGATGCCGCGCGACACTTCCTGCACGTCCGCGCCGACCTGTTCGCACAGGTCCGCGATTTCGTTGATGAAGGTGATCTTGACCGCGAGGAAGGCGTTGGCGGCATATTTGATCAGCTCGGCGGTGCGGCGGCCGGTAAACATCACCGGAGCGGACTGGTTGAGCGAGAGCGGGCGATAGATATCGCGCATCACCTGGCTCGCGCCTTCATCCTCGCTGCCCACCACGACGCGGTCGGGGCGCTTGAAGTCGCTGATCGCGGCGCCCTCGCGCAGGAATTCGGGGTTGGACACGACCGTGATCCCCTTGTCCGGGGCGATCCGCGCGACGATCCGCTCGACCTCGTCGCCGGTCCCGACGGGCACGGTCGATTTGGTGACGATCACCGTCGGCCCCTCGACCGCCGCGACGATCTCTTCTGCTGCGGCAAAGACATAGGACAGGTCGGCATGGCCGTCGCCGCGGCGGCTGGGGGTGCCGACCGCGATGAACACCGCGTCCGCGCCCTTGACCCCTTCGGCAAGGTCGGTGGTGAAGGACAGGCGCCCCGCCTTGACGTTCGACGCGACCAGCTCTGCGAGGCCGGGCTCATAGATCGGCATGACATTCTGGTGCAGCAGCTCGATCTTGCGCGCGTCCTTGTCGACGCACACCACGTCGTGCCCGAAGTCTGAGAAGCACGCCCCGGAAACTAGGCCGACATAGCCCGTGCCGATCATCGCAATACGCACGCTGGAAGTCCCTTTCGTCGCGGCTGTCTGGCCGCCCTATGCACAGCCGCAGCGCGCCATGCGACCCAAAAATGGCGTTTGCGGGGCAGGGCGCAAGGGCGCGCATCCGGGTTGAGGCGGTCTAAACAAATACTAGATCGCAGCGCGCGGGCATGGTCCATAGATGACCGGCTATGAATTCCCTCACACATCTTGCCCGGCTGGAGGCCGAGAGCATCCACATCCTGCGCGAAGTGGTTGCCGAGGCCGAGCGGCCGGTGATGCTCTATTCGGTTGGCAAGGACAGCGCGGTGATGCTCCACCTCGCCAAGAAGGCGTTCTTCCCCGCGCCGCCGCCCTTCCCGCTGCTGCATGTCGACACGACGTGGAAATTCCGCGCGATGTACGATCTGCGCGACAAGGCGGCGCGCGACGCCGGGATGGAGCTGCTGGTCCACCATAACCCCGAAGCGATGGCGCGCGGGATCAACCCGTTCGATCATGGCGGGCTACACACGGATATGTGGAAGACCGAGGGGCTGAAACAGGCGCTCGACCTCTATGGCTTCGACGCGGCGTTCGGGGGCGCGCGGCGCGAC
>CAZWZP010000017.1:25930-30582 GCA_964638925.1 uncultured Stakelama sp.
CCCCAAGGCGCAGCGGCCCGAATTGTGGCGGCTGTACAATGCGCGCAAGGCGAAGGGTGAGAGCATCCGCGTCTTCCCGCTGTCCAACTGGACCGAGCTTGATATCTGGCAATATATCCGCGCCGAGGGGATCGAGATCGTGCCCCTCTATTTTGCCGCGCCGCGCCCGACCGTGGTGCGCGGTGGCCTCACCCTGATGGTCGATGACGACCGCTTCCCGCTGGATGGCGAAGAGCCGGTGATGCGCTCGATCCGCTTCCGCACGCTCGGCTGCTACCCGCTGACCGGGGCGGTCGAGAGCGAAGCGGCAACGCTGGACGATGTGATTCAGGAGATGCTGCTGACAACGACGTCCGAACGGCAGGGGCGGGCGATCGACCACGATCAGGCTGCCTCGATGGAAAAGAAGAAGCAGGAGGGGTATTTCTGATGACCTCCTCCTACCGCCCCGACGCCCTCATCGCGTCCGACATTTCCGCCTATCTCGAACAGCATCAGTCGAAATCGCTGCTGCGCTTCATCACCTGCGGGTCGGTGGACGACGGCAAATCGACGCTGATCGGGCGGCTGCTCTATGATTCGAAGATGATCTTCGAGGATCAGCTCGCCGCGCTCGAAGCCGACAGCAAGCGGGTGGGGACGCAAGGGCAGGAGATCGACTTCGCGCTGCTCGTCGACGGCCTCGCCGCCGAGCGGGAACAGGGGATCACGATCGACGTCGCCTATCGCTTTTTCGCGACCGAAAAGCGCAAGTTCATCGTCGCCGACACGCCGGGGCATGAACAGTATACGCGCAACATGGTCACCGGCGCCTCGACCGCCGACCTCGCCGTCATCCTGATCGACGCGCGCAAGGGTGTGCTGACCCAGACGCGGCGGCACAGCTTCCTCGCGCACCTGATCGGCATCCGTCACATCGTGCTGGCGGTGAACAAGATGGATCTGGTCGGCTATGACCAGGCGACGTTCAACGCCATCGTCGCCGACTATCGTGCGTTCGCCGACAGCATCGGCATCACGGCGTTCACCGCGATCCCGATTTCCGGGTTCAAGGGCGACAACATCACCGGTGCGAGCGCAAACACGCCCTGGTATTTCGGCCCTTCGCTGATCGAGCATCTCGAAACCGTGCCGGTCGGGGATGACGCGGCGGCGCGCCCGTTCCGGATGCCGGTGCAATGGGTCAATCGCCCCAATCTCGATTTCCGCGGGTTCGCCGGCACCATCGCCAGCGGGTCGATCAAGTCGGGCGACGCTGTGCGCATCCTCCCCTCGGGCCGCACCAGCCATGTCGCGCGGATCGTCACCTATGACGGCGATCTGGCGCAGGCGGGGCGTGACCAGTCGGTGACGCTCACCCTGACCGACGAAGTCGATTGCTCGCGTGGCGACGTGATCGTCGCGGCAGATGCCCCGCCCGAGGTCGCCGACCAGTTTCAGGCGACGATCGTGTGGATGGATCAGGAAGACCTGCTCCCCGGTCGCGCCTATTGGCTCAAGCTCGGCACGCAGACGGTCAGCGCGACGGTCCAGCCGCCGCGCCACGTCATCTGTGTCAACTCCATGGCGGAGCTGAGTGCCAAGACGCTGGCCCTCAACGATATCGGCGTGGCGGAGGTCTATACCGACCGGCCCATCGTGTTCGAATCCTATGCCGATAATCACGACCTGGGCGGCTTCATCCTGATCGACAAGCTGACCAACGCCACCGTCGCGGCCGGGATGCTCAACTTCTCGCTGCGCCGCGCGCAGAATGTCCATTGGCAGGCGCTGGAGATCACGCGTGAGGCCCATGCCGCGCAGAAGGGCCAGCAGCCGCGCTTGCTGTGGTTCACCGGCCTGTCGGGATCGGGCAAGTCGACCATCGCCAATCTGGTCGAGAAAAAGCTGCACGCGCTGGGCAAGCACAGCTTCCTGCTCGACGGTGACAATGTCCGCCATGGGCTCAACAAGGATCTGGGCTTCAGCGACGCCGACCGGATCGAGAATATCCGCCGGGTCGGCGAGGTCGCGAAGCTGATGTGCGACGCGGGCCTGATCGTCCTCACCGCCTTCATCTCCCCCTTCCGCGCCGAGCGCGAGCTGGTGCGGCGGATGCTGCCCGAGGGCGAGTTCTTCGAGATCTTCGTCGATACCCCACTGGAAGAGGCCGAGCGCCGCGACGTGAAGGGGCTCTACAAAAAGGCGCGCGCGGGTGAGATCGCCAATTTCACCGGCATCTCCAGCCCCTATGAAGCCCCGCTCACCCCGGAGATTCGCATCGACACCCAGGCCATGACGCCCGAAGCCGCCGCCGATCTGGTGGTCGAACATATCCTCGGCATCTGGTCGCCGGTGCTGTGAGCATGGTGGATGACGCAACGCTCGCCCGTCAGGTCGCGGACGCAGCCGGAGCGCTGCTGCGCGCGATCCAGGATGATGGTGCCGATGGTGCGCGGGGCGATCGTGAGGCCAATGCGCTGATCCTCGACCTGCTCCGCGCCGCGCGGCCGGACGATCCGATCCTATCGGAGGAGTCCGCCGACGATTCGGCGCGGCTGCAATCGCGGCGGGTGTGGATCGTCGATCCGCTCGACGGGACACGCGAATTCGGTGAAGGGCGCGAGGATTGGGCTGTGCATATCGGCCTGTCGATCGACGGGGTTGCGGCGGTGGGCGCGGTCGCGCTGCCCCGGCGTGGGATCACGCTCTGCACCGCACAGCCGCCGGAACTGCCGCCGGCCGCAGCAACGCCCAGGATGCTGGTCAGCCGGACCCGGGCGACGCAGCTGTGCGCCGGGGTCGCGGAGGCGATCGGCGCCGAACTGGTCGGCATGGGATCGGCCGGGGCCAAGGCAATGACCGTCGTGCTGGGGGAGGCGGAAATCTACCTCCACTCGGGCGGGCAATATCAATGGGACAATTGCGCCCCCGCCGCCGTCGCCGCCGCCGCGGGGCTGCACGTGTCGCGGATCGACGGGTCGCCGATCCGCTACAACGAAGCCGAACTGTCGCTCCCTGACCTGCTCATCTGCCGCCGCGAATGGGCGGCACCGGTGCTGGAGTTGGTCGCGAAGAGCGGGGTGTGTGGGTGACCAAGTAATCCTCCCCCGCCAGGGGGAGGTGTCGCCGGAGGCGACGGAGGGGGAGGACGGCTGTGCCCTCGAGCCTCTTGCCGGCGTGCTTCCGCCCCCTCCGTCAGCTGCGCTGCCACCTCCCCCTGGCGGGGGAGGATTTTATTCGATCAGCCCTTCTCAGCCGCGACATGCTCGCGGTACCAGCGCACGAACTCCGCCACGCCCTTCTCCACCGATGTGGTCGGCACCCGACCGGTCAGCGCGCGCAGCAATTCCGGCGAGGCTTCGGTCGCGGGAACGTCGCCGGCCTGCATCGGCAGGAAGTTCTTCTTCGCGGTCATGCCCAGCGCCGTCTCCAGCGCGGCAATGTAATCCATCAGCGGGGTCGGCGTGCCGCCGCCGATATTGACGACGCGGAACGGCGCGGCGGGGGACAGACTGTCGTGCGGTCCGACCGGCGCGCTCCCCGGCACCGCCGAGACCAGATCGACGATCGACCGGACCAGATCCTCGACATAGGTGAAGTCGCGCGCCATCTCGCCATTATTGTACACGTCGATCGCCTCATTGCGCAGCATCGCATCGGCGAATTTGAACAGCGCCATGTCGGGCCGCCCCCACGGCCCATAGACGGTGAAGAAGCGGAAGAACGTCATCGGGATGCCGAACAGATGGGCATAGCTGTGCCCCATCAACTCGGTCGCACCCTTGGTCGCGGCATAGAGGCTCATCGGCGTCTGGGTCCGCTGCAGCTCGTCGAACGGCATCGCCGTGTTCGCGCCATAGACCGAGCTGGTCGAGGCGGCGAGGAAGTGGCGCACCGGATGGTGCCGCGCCAGCTCCATCAGGTTGAAGGTGCCGACGATGTTGGTCCCGACATAGTCCGCCGGATGGTCGATGCTGTAGCGCACCCCGGCCTGGGCGGCGAGGTGGATCACCGCGTCGGGGGCGAACGCCTTCCACGCCTCGGTCAGCGCCGCACCATCCTCGATCGAGATGCGCGCCAGTTCGAAATTCTGGTGGTTGGACAGGATCGCGTTGCGGCGCTCTTTCAGCGACGGGTCGTAATAAGGGGTGAAATTATCGACCCCCAGCACCTTCGCGCCGGACTGGAGCAGCAGGCTGGAGGTATGGAACCCGATGAAGCCCGCAGACCCGGTGACGAGGACGCGGCGGTTGGTCAGGTCGGTCATCGTGGTTCATTCCCCATTGGTTTGCGGCGCGCCTAACCCAAAGCCCGGCCTTGTTCTATGCCCCTGATCGGCTATTCGCTCGGTCAGGAGATTACAGAATGACGATCAAGAAGCTGCGCAAGGCCGTGTTCCCGGTCGGGGGCCTCGGCACCCGCTTGCGCCCCGTGATCGGCGAACACCAGAAGGTCGTCGCCGAGGTCGCGGGGCGGCCCTTCCTTCTGCACCTCCTCGACGATCTTGCCGCCGCCGGGTTCGCCCGTGTCACGCTCTGCACCGGCTACAAGGCCGAAGAGGTCGAAGCCCTTGGCCCCTCGTACCGCGCGCTCGCCCTCCGGTACTCGCGGGAAACCGGGCCGCTCGGCACGGGTGGCGCCCTGCGGCTCGCGCTCGACGGCCTCGGCCC
>CAZWZP010000018.1:0-8470 GCA_964638925.1 uncultured Stakelama sp.
ACGGCATCCAGAACAAGATCCATCCGGGCGACCCGATGGACAAGAACCTCTACGATCTGCCGCCCGAGGAACTGAGCCTCGTCCCCACCGTGTGCGGCTCGCTGCGCGAAGCGCTCGACAGCCTTGAGGCGGACATGGACTTCCTGCTCAAGGGCGACGTGTTCACCAAGGATCAGATCGAAGCCTATATCGAGCTGAAGCGCGGTGACGTTGCGCGGTGGGAAATGACCCCGTCGCCGGTCGAATACGACATGTACTATTCGTCCTAACGGACGGAGCCTTCAGGTTCGCCGTAAGACGGACCCTTCGTCGCCGCTTCGGGGGAGGCGGTGCCGGACAGCGAGACGCCCGGGTCGAAAGGCCCGGGCGTTTTCGTTGCGGTGTCGCATGACGAGGCCGCAATTTCTGCCCTGACACACACTCAGCGGAGGAATTTGACGTCAGCGCATTCGCGCTGCCGACAAAAATGCAACGTCATCCAACCGTAATTGTTACGCAACCGTTTTGACATGCGAATCGCGCGGAACTGACACGGACGTCACCTAGTCGCGCCCTCGACTCATCTCGGGGGATAATATGCTGCATCGTTCAATTCGCCGCGCTCTCGCCGGCGCAAGCCTGGTTCCGTTGACGCTCGCCTTCATCGCTCCGGCATATGCCCGCGACGACGAACCCACAGCGGATGACAAGGACGAAATCGTCATCCTCGGCTCGCGCCCGATCGCCGAATCCGAAGCGTCCGCGCTGGAAACCCAAAAGAACTCGGACTCGCTGGTCGCGGTTGCCGCCGCCGACGGCGTCGGACGTCTGCCAGACCAGAACATCGCCCAGGCCGCCGGCCGCTTGCCCGGTCTCGCGGTCGAGCGCGATCAGGGCCAGGCGCGCTACGTCTCGATCCGCGGCGCACCGAACTACTGGACCACGCTATCGTTCGACGGCATCAACATCGTCAGCCCGGAAGGGCGCGATGCGCGCTTCGACTCGATCCCGTCCGCCATCGCCAGCAAGATCATCGTGTCAAAGGCGGTGACGCCCGACATGCCCGGCGAAACCGTATCGGGCAATGTCAACGTCGTGACCCGCTCGGCCTTCGACTATTCCGGCTTCCACCTCGCCGGCAAGCTCGGCACCGGTTATGCCACGCTTGGCCAGCGCCAAGAGTATGAAGCCTCGGCGGTCATCTCCGACCGGTTCGAAACCGGGATCGGCGACATCGGTCTGCTGTTCTCGGGCAGCTTCTACCAGCGCGACATGATCACCGACAATTTCGAGACCGATTATGAACGCGTGACGCAGGATCAGCGCCCCGGTGCCACCACACGCTTCTGGGCGCATGAAGCAGAGAACAAGCTGTATCGCCTGACGCGCAAAAACTGGTCGCTGTCGGGTCGTGCCGACTGGCGTCCTGACGACAGCAACGAAATCTCGATCCGCTCGGTCTACACGATCTTCACCGACGACGAGATGCGCGACAATTACCGGTTCGACCTCGACGACCGTCAAAGCGACCTCGTCGCCAATACGGCCGCCTGCTCGACCGCATTCAACCCGTCGCCGACGACCACCGGCTATGCCGATGTGTGCATCGGCAACACGCCCGCGTTCGGCACCATCTATGGCATCGACATCCGGCAGCGTTCGACACTGCGCGCATACCGCCAGTCGATCTTCACCAACACGCTTGAAGGGACGCACGAGTTCGCCGACGGGTGGAAGCTGAACTGGCTCGGCAACTACACCGAATCGAAGGATGATCGTTCGGTCGTCGGTGAAGCAAGCTGGGACAGCCCGAGCACCCGCACGCTCCGCCCGACGGTGATCTACGATTTCCGCGATCCGAACGTCAGCACGCTGCTGCTCTACAACACGGTGCAGCTGAGCGGCCCGACCCGGTATCAGGCCGGGACGCGCGTCCTGAATGTCGACAGCTTCACCAAGCCACTCTCGTCGCTGACCGTACTTGATGCCGTGGACACGACCAAGGCCTATACCGGTCGCCTGATCCTCAGCCGCGAAACCGAGTTCCTGGGCGCGGACGCGACCTTCAAGCTCGGCTTCCAGTTCGACCAGCGGACCAAGGTGGCGGACGAACAGCGCATTGCGCTCAACACGGCGGCACAGTTCACGGCCGTTGGGATGCCGACTGATTACAATGCCTTTTCGCTCAGCACGCCGTTCGAGGGCGCGCTGTCGATGGGGTATAATTTCCGCTACTTCGATGCAGGTCAGATGCGTTCGGTCAGCGCGCAGGCACGCAGCCTGTATCCCTTCACCCCCGTCACTGAGAACAACTACGATGTGCGCGAGCAGGTATACGCCGGCTTCGCGATGGGCACGCTGCGCTATGACTGGGGTTCGATCGTGGGTGGTGCACGGATCGAGCATATCACCAACCGCGGCATCGCCGTGGCCACGGTCGGCGCGACCACCGGCCTGGTGACGGCGGAAGCCGACAGCACGCTCGTCTTCCCCAGCCTGCACGTGAACTACAATCTCGACGAATCGAAGAAGGTGCGCCTGTCGTTCAACAGCGGCGCGGCCCGCGCCGACTATGACCTGATGCGACCGAACGTTGTCGTCAACGACATCAACTCGACGATCTCGGGTGGCAACCCGGCAGTAAAGCCGGAACGTGCCTATGGCGTCGATGCCTATTTCGAATGGTATGTCCGTCCGCAGGGTTATCTGATGGTCGGCCTGTTCTACAAGCGGGTCGAGGATGTACTGTACCGCGAAACCCGCACCTTCGGTTCGGATGCGCTAAACAGCGGCGGCGTCGATCGCTCGGGTTATGCCTTCTCCGGCATCACCAATGGCGGCGACGGTCGCGTGTTCGGCGCAGAAGCGGCCGCGCAGCTCCAGATCGAGCCGTGGACCGAGCAGCTCGGCCTGCCGGAATGGATGGGCGGCTTCGGCATTTCGGCCAACGTCACAGTGAACGACAGCGAAGTGACCAAACCGGCGATCGGCGCGGTGCCGGCCCGCAAGGTCCGCCTGCCCGGCACGTCGGACGTGGTGTTCAACGTCGGTGCCTATTACGAGAAATATGGCCTGTCAGTGCGCGTCCAGTTCCAGAAGCGCAGCACCTGGCTGGACGGCATTGCCGATGATCTGACCGACGCCGGCGACACTTACTGGGCCGCGGACGATGAACTCGACGTTTCGGCGCGCTATTCGCTGAACAAGAATGTCGAGCTGTATGTCGATGCGTCGAACCTGCTCAACAATCCGGGGCGTCGTTACTCGGAGCCGGGCAACCTGCTTACCGCCCTCGGCACGCCGACGCCGACGACCACCAACCAGACGATTGAATGGGAGCGCTTCGGGAGCCGCATCAGCGGCGGCATCCGCGTCACCTTCTGATCGGTTTCCGCTGCTGCCCGGTCGGCGGGCAGCAGCGGATTGCCCTCGCTGGCGCCGCGCGCGACTGAGCCATCCAGTGGCTCCCGTAACGCCTCTATCCTGCAACTCCAGATCATGGCACCGGCGTAACAATCATGATGAAGCACCTCACCCTCGCCCTGCTGCCCCTCGTGGCAGCAGGCTGTGCGACCACCGGGCGTCAAGTCCCGGTGGTCCCCACCACCCCCGCCGCCAGCGTCCAGGCGCGCGGAGAGACCGATGCGGTCGGCACGTCCAACGCCGATGCGGCGGACGATCCCGCGATCTGGCGTAACCCGGCGGACCCCGCCGCCAGCCTGATCGTCGGCACCGACAAAAAGGCCGGGCTGCACATCTATGACCTGACCGGCAAGGACCGCTTCTTCATCGACGCGGGCCAGGTCAACAATGTCGACCTCAAGGATATGGGGCCGCTCGGCATCATCGTCGCCGCCAGCGACCGCAACGACCGCAAAAATGCCAAGCTCGCGCTGTTCCGGCTCGACACCGCCGCGGTGAAGCTGATCCCGCTCGGCACGGTCCCGGTCGGCGCGGGCGAAGCCTATGGCGTCTGCCTGATGGCGGTCGGCAGCACGCTCCATGCGTTCAACGTGATCAAGGACGGCACGATCCGTCAGGTCGCGCTCGACCTGTCGGGCGCGGCACCCACCGGCACGATCGTCCGCACGATGAAGCTCGCGACCCAGTCCGAAGGCTGTGTCGTCGACGACCGCACCCGGCGCCTCTATGTCGGCGAGGAAAATGCCGGCGTGTGGCGCTTCGACGCGCGTGCCGACGGCCCGGTCGCCGGAACGATGCTCGCCGCAGCCGACGGGCAAAAGCTGGTGATCGACGTCGAAGGCGTCACGCTCGCCCCCGAAGGTGCCGGCAATGGCGGCTATCTCATCGTCTCCAGCCAAGGCGACCACGCCTACACCGTCTACCGCCTGTCCGACGATTCCTATGTCGGTCGCTTTCGTATCGCCGCGGGCAGCACCATTGGCGCTACGGAAGAAACCGACGGGATCGACTTCGCCCCCGGCGATTTCGGTCCCAACTATCCCGGCGGCCTGTTCGTGGCCCAGGACGGCTACAACCCGCCCAAGGCCCAGAATTTCAAATATGTCGCCTGGGCCGACATCAAGGCGGCGTTGGGGATCGAGTAAAGTCCATTTGCAGGACATGTCGCGGCGCAATGCGACACGCCGGTGGAGACCGGCGGCGCGTTGTGCCGCGACATGTTCGCTTTGGACATTTCGGCGCTCCAACAGCGATTCGATACCGCATATTCGAACCGTGAAAATCGGCGCTCGGCCATTTCCTTTCGCGGCACGCGCGTTAGGGTGTCGGAATGCTGAAATTTCTCGCGCCGCTCGCGCTCCTCGCCGCCCTGCCCGCCGCCGCGCAGACCCCCGCCGAAAGCAAGATGGCCGCGACCATCACCGCCGAAACCGACCGCCACGTTGCGCTGCTCGAACGGCTGGTCAACCAGAACTCCGGCTCGCTCAACATCGACGGCGTGACCAAGGTCGGTCAGATGGTGCGCGCCGAGCTGGAGCCTTTGGGCTTCGCAGTCGAGTGGATCGACATGACGGAAACCGGCCGCGCCGGGCATCTGGTCGCGACGCATAAAGGGAATGGCAAGGGCAAGCGCATCCTGCTCATCGCCCATCTCGACACGGTGTTTGAACCGGAATCACCGTTCCAGAAATTCGTCCGCGACGGCGACCGCGCCACCGGTCCCGGCATCGGCGACGACAAGGGCGGGATCGTCGTGATCATCGCCGCGATGCGCGCGATGCAGGCGGCGGGGACGCTCAAACATGCCGATATCAAGATCGTGCTGACCGGCGATGAAGAACGCACCGGCGCCCCGCTCGCCATCGCCCGCCGCGACCTGATCGCCGCAGGCAAATGGGCCGATGTCGCGCTGGAATATGAAAATCTCGCGCGCGAAGATGGCAAGGACACCGGCACCGTCGCCCGCCGCAGCTCGACCAACTGGACGCTGCGCACCACCGGCAAGACCGGGCATAGCAGCGGCGTGTTCGGCGCAACGCTCGGCTATGGCGCGGCCTATGAACTCGCCCGCATCCTCGACGAATTCCGCCGGACTTTGCCCGAGCAGAATCTGACCTTCAATGTCGGCGTGATGGCGGCGGGCACCCCCGCCACGCTCGCCGACAATAATTACCAGGTCAGCGCGGGCGGCAAGACCAACATCGTCGCTGCCGAGGCCGTCGCACGCGGCGACCTGCGCGCGCTGACCCCGGAGCAGGAGGCCAAGACCCGCGCCGCGATGCAGGCGATCGTCGCGAAGAACCTGCCCGGCACCACCGCCAGCCTCGACTTCCAGGAAGGCTATCCCCCGATGGCCCCGACCGAGGGCAATCGCGCGCTGCTGGCCAAGCTCAACGCGGTCAACCGCGACCTGAAGCTTCCCGAAATGGCCGAAATGGACCCGGCCCGCCGCGGCGCCGCCGACAGCGCGTTCGTCGCGGCGGACGTCGACACGCTCGCCGGCCTTGGCGTCGCGGGCGGCAATGCCCATGCCGAGGGCGAATGGATCGACCTGACCTCGATCCCGCTTCAGGCGCTGCGCAGCGCCGCCTTCATCACTCGGTTGAGCCGCGAGAAGCGCTAGGGTTAGTTTCAGGTTGCAACCCGTGCCATGGCTCGCCACATAGCGACCATACCCGATACTCAAATTCCGGAGGCGAGGATGCGCAGCTATCTCAAACACTATATCGGCGGCCAATGGATCGAAAGCGATGGCGGAACCGTCCACCAAGTCATTGATCCCGCTACCGAAACTGCCACCACCGAAATCACCTTGGGCTCGCAGGCCGATGTCGACAAGGCCGTCGCCGCCGCCAAGGCCGCGTTCGAAACCTTCAGCCGCACCAGCGTCGAGGATCGCCTCGCGCTGATCGATCGCGTCATCGCCGAGTACAAGGCGCGCATGGACGACATGGCGCAGGCGATCAGTGCCGAAATGGGCGCACCGCTCAGCCTCGCCAAGACCGCGCAGGTCGGATCTGGCATCGGTCACCTGATGTCCGCCGCGCGCGCACTGAAGGACTTCGAGTTCGAGGAAACGGTCGGCAACAGCCTGGTCGTCCATGAACCGATCGGCGTGGTCGCGATGATCACGCCGTGGAACTGGCCGCTCAACCAGATCGTGTCCAAGGTCGCCCCCGCGCTCGCCGCTGGCTGCACGATGATCCTCAAGCCCAGCGAGGAAGCGCCGAGCTGCGCCGTGATCTTTGCCGAGGTGATGGATGCTGCGGGCGTGCCCGCGGGCGTGTTCAACCTCGTCAACGGCGACGGCCCCGGCGTCGGCACCGCGCTCAGCAAACACAAGGGCGTCGATATGGTGAGCTTCACCGGATCGACCCGCGCGGGCATCGCGGTCGCCAAGAACGCCGCCGACACGGTCAAGCGCGTGCATCAGGAACTGGGCGGCAAGTCGCCCTCGCTGATGCTGGAGGGCGCGGATGTCGGCGCGGCGGTCAAGGGGACGCTGTTCAGCGTCCTGCTTAACTCGGGCCAGAGCTGCATCGCGCCGGCCCGCCTGCTCGTCCCCGCCGCGCTGGAAAAGGAGGCCGCCGCCGTCGCCGCCGAGGTGATGAAGGCGACGACCTGCGGCAACCCCGCCGAAGAGGGCCGCCATATCGGCCCGGTCGTCAACAAGGCGCAATGGGATAAGATCCAGGGCCTGATCCGCAAGGGGATGGAGGAAGGCGCGACGCTGGAAACCGGCGGCCCGGGCCGCCCCGACGGCATCGAAACCGGCTATTTCGTCAAGCCGACGCTGTTTTCGGGCGTGCGCAACGACATGACGATCGCGCGCGAGGAAATCTTCGGCCCGGTCGTGACGATCATCCCCTATGACAGCGAGGAAGACGCCGTCCGCATCGCCAACGACACCGACTACGGCCTGTCCGCAGTGGTGTTCGGCAGCCCCGAAGCGGTCAAGCGCGTCGCCCCCCGCCTGCGCGCCGGCATGGTCTATATCAATGGCGGCCAGCCCAACCCCGATTTGCCCTTCGGCGGCTACAAGCAGAGCGGCAATGGCCGCGAGCACGGCAAATATGGCCTCGCCGAGTTCATGGAAGTGGAGGCGATGGTCGGCGCGCTGGCGTGATCCAAGTTCCTCCCCTGAGCCTGCTCAGGGGAGGAATTCTCCTCATCTGTAACCGTCCCGAACCCACCGTGCCTGCACGGGCGGCATGTCCTTTCGATCCAGTTCAAGCGTGCGCTTCGCTGCCCCGCGAATGGCATCCGCGGAATCGGGGACGCAGCTATCGTCTTTGATCGACAATCCCGGCCACGGCGCAGTCGTCACCCGGTCCCCCTCCGCGAGCGGGCCGCAACTCACATTCCATGTCTCGAACTGCGTCACCCGACCGCTGGCGTCACGCGCGCGAACCCGAATGCCGTAATAGCAATAGAGCCGGTCCGTCCCTTCTCCAGCGGCGCACGATTGCTGGAGGATCAGGGGATCCCCCGGCGCAACGACATAGCGCTCCGTTACCCAGCGCTTGGGTCCGCGTTGTTCGCCATCAGCCGTGCCAAAGCTCATCGTCTCGCCATCCCGGACCACGGTCCAGTCGGCGCACTCCGGCCATCGCTCAACCGGCTTGTGCTCGTCAAACCGACAGTCGGCCTCGACCGATCGCCACAACCCGTTGCGCAGTGTCGGCGCAGACGGGTCTTGCACGAAGAAGGGCGTGTCGGTGACGACGAGATTGCACCCGCCAAGCGCGAGAGCAAAACTGGCGAGCAGTGCGGCAGCGGACAATCGCATACCGCATTGCTATGATATTTTGCCTCAGTCGAACAGCTCTTCCAGAAAGCTCTTCTTGCGCTTCTGCTTGTAATAGCGCGGGTCGTGGCCCTGATGGCCATATCCGCCGCCATAGCCCGGCTGGACATAGCCGCCGCCCGGCTGCTGCCACGGGTTGCCCTGCGGCGGCATTGGCGGCTGGGGCGCCTGTGGGACGGCAGGACCCTCGCTCGCCACGCTGCGCTAGATGATCTTGTCGAGCTCGCCGCGATCCAGCCAGATGCCGCGGCATTGCGGGCA
>CAZWZP010000018.1:8503-12724 GCA_964638925.1 uncultured Stakelama sp.
AGGCCCACCTTGCACACGGGGCACAACATTCCGGCAACGACTTCGGGGGTACGCATGTCCTGCTCCTGACTGATCTGGTTCAGCGTGAAGCTAGGGAGCCGCCCCCCCGCGAACAAGGCGCGATCAGTGAACCGTACCGACCGCGCGGTTGACGCTCATCAGCACGATCAGTCGCTCGATCTGGCGCCAGCGACAGAAATTGATGTGATTGCCCAGGTCGCGAAACCTGTCCGCCCGCGCCGCTGCTTCAAGACCGGCATCGTCGCCAAATGCACGGATCAGGTCGGCTGCGTCGAACACATGGGCGCGGTCGGCGAGATAGGGGATGGGCGACATCGGGTTTCCTTGCGAAGGTCTCGCGCCCACGCACGCACCGCGCGTGCCAGCTTCGCCCGATCCGCACGGGTCTGCGGCTCACGACGGTGAATCCCCATCAACCATGGCGTTGCGGCCGTATCGTGCGTGCCGAACCGGGACGGTGGCGTCCCGGCACGGGACGTGGCATGGCGGGCGGATGAGCCGTTCCTCCAAACCCGCCCCCATCGCCGGCGGCGCCCTTCTCGCGCTTTCGCTGGTCGTCGGTACCGTCATCGGCGTGCGCATGGGCCAGCCCTCGATCGGCTTTCTCGCCGGACTTGGCGCGGGTATCGCGCTGGTCCTGATCGTCGCGCTAATCGACCGGATGCGCGGCAGCCGCTAGGCACCAGGCTTGCGGGCTGAGGACGTCCGTGCAACCTTGCCAAAATGCTCGACATTCTTCTCGCCGCCGTCGTGCTCGCTACGCCCGCCGATCCGCTTCCCCCGAACGGAAAGTGGACGGTCGATTGGGGCGACACCCACTGCGCCGCGCTACAGCGATATGGCGACCCCAAAAAGCCGACGACGTTCGTCTTCAAACCCTCGATCGACGGCGGTGTCATCCACATGATGGTATCGCGCAAGGGATCGTATCAGCCCGCGTCGCATTTCGACGTCAAGGTGGGCGATCTCAAGACAACCGCGCTCACCTTCACCCCGAAGCGGTCTGGCCTTGAAATCTACTGGATCAATATCGCGCGCGCCGATTTCGACCGTCTTGCCAAGGAACCTGCGCTTCCGATCAGGGGTCGCAAGCTTGCGCTTGAGCTTTCGACACTTGGATTTGCAGAGGCGGCAACGGCGATGGACACCTGCAATCGCGACTTGCGAAGCCACTGGAACGCGGACGAAGCGGGCCAGGCGCGGATCAGCACCAAGGCAGTCGCGTTGCTACCGCCGGATCGCTACGTCACCGCAAGCGACTATCCCAGCCAGGCAAGCTTTGAGGGGCGGGACGGTTCGACAGCCGTCTCACTGCTGATCGACGAAGCCGGAGCCGTGAAGGACTGCCTCGTTGAACAAGCGAGTGGCGTCGCGACGCTCGATGCCCAGACCTGTATCATCATCAGGGAGCGCGCGAAGTTTCGCCCCGCCCAGGATTCCTTGGGCAAGTCGATTCGCAGCCGCATCACCTATCGCTTCCGCTGGCAAACGCGCTGACTCCGCCCCTTACACCAGCGCGCGGTGCATCCATACCACGCGCCCCACCACCTCGATCGCGCGCGCTGGCACAATCTCGCGCCCATAATCGGGGTTGTCGCTGGCCAGCTCGACCTCACTGCCCATCAGCCTTAGCCGTTTGACCGCCAGCATCCCGTCGCGGCGGAACACATGGATCGCCGGTCGCGGCCCCGGCAGGCGCCGCGCGCCATCCACCAATATCTCGTCGCCGTCGCACAACGTCGGCTCCATCGATGCACCCTCGACCCGGATCGTCGAGGCCATGTCGGCGCGCACGCCCAGCCGCCGCAGCAACGCCGGATCGAGCAGCAACGGGCTGACCCGCTCGCTCTCCACCACCCGCCCGCGCCCGGCCGCCGCGCCCGCATCGACCCGCGCCACTGCCACCAGCCCCTCGACCATCGGCCCACCCAGCGCCGCGTCGCTCAGCCCCAGATAGCGCGCCAGCCGCCGCCGATCCCCTTCCGCCAGCAGGCGCGGACTGCCCCGCGTCACGAACTGCTGCAGATAGGCAGCATTACGCCCGATCAGCCGCGACAGCGCCGCGAGCGATTCCCCCCGCGCCGCCGCTGCCTGCGCCAATGCGCGCCGTTGATCCTGCGATTCCATCATCGCATCCATAGCCACAGGATTTTTCCTAGACAAGTTGGAAATGAGAACATTTAACGAACATATGAGTCGGGGAGCGGCCCCGCGAGTCGAGGAAGGGCAATGGCGATTTTGGGAAAGATCGAGCGATATCTGCGGCGGTACGACATGCCGCGCACCAAATTCGGGCGGCTGGCGGTCAATGACCCGCGACTGGTGGACGACCTGCGCAATGGTCGCGACCCCGGCCCGGAACTCTGCGCGCGGATCGAGGCACAGCTGGCCCGTCCGCCCGCAGCTTCGCAGGAGGGTGGACGATGAGCCGCGGTCCCGATGCCGGCGCGCTGCTCGAACGCGCGCTGCTCCGTCAGGCTCAAGCGGCGGGGATCGACTTGTCGATCGTCTCGGCCGGCTGGACCCGCTGGGCCAGCGCGACCTTTGTCGGCGCGCGCCACGAGCTGCTGCTCACCGCCGCTCCCTCGCCCGCGCTGGATGCCTGGATCGCTGACCTACCCGAGGCCGAGTTTGCGCTACGTGAACATCTGGTCGCCGACCTCACCGTCGAGGCACGCACGAACATCGGCGATCGGGTCGATCTCAGGATCGGCGTGCTGACCGTGGAAGAGCGGTGACATCCCCAATCCTCCCCGGCGAGGGAGGAATTACCTTGGGCTAAGCCCGCATCGCCATCCGGCGCAGCTCGGACAGCGTGTCCTCCAGCTTGCGCTTCGGGTCCGGCGCGGGCTCTGGCGGCGGGGGTGCGAATTTTCCCAGCCCGCGCTCCAGCCGGTCGAGCAGCGCATGGACGCTGGCCTCGGTCTGCGGGGTCGCGATCGGGTGCGCCGAAGACACATCCAGATCGGGTGCGGGCACATCGGGCGCGGGCATCGGCATCGGACGCACCGCCGGGGTCAGCTCGAACGTCTCAAACCGCTCGCCATCGTCATAGATCGGCGCGCGCGGCGCACGGCGGCGCAGCGGGCGCACCGGCGGCGGTGGCGCAGCCGGTATAGCGGGGATTGCAGCTGGATCGAACGCCGACAGCGGCTGGTCCAGGTCAGCGGGCAGATCCTGCACCTCGGGCAACGGTGCGTTCAACGGGCGACCGTCGCTCGGCGGCCCCATCGCGATGACCGGTTCCTCCGGCAGTGCTGCGTCGGCGAGTTCAAGAATTTCGGTCACGCCCAGTTCTGGCGCGGGCTCGACGGCAGGCACGCGGCCATAGACCGGCACCTCAAGGTCGCTGGCGCGCAACGGCACGCGCGGGCGTGCATCGGGATGCGCGTCGGCACGACGCACGGTCGGGCGACGTTCTCCCTCGGGGCCATCCGCCGCACGCGAATCGATCCACGCCATCAGCGCCGACAGCCCCATCCACATGATCAGCGCGATCAAGCCACCCGCGAACAATCCGATGCATAGCCGCGCAGTCGTCCCCAGCGGCGGCTCGGCCGCAGGCACGAATGCCGCAATCCCGCTGGACAGCACCATGTCCTCCAGCAAAGCAGCAGGCAGAACCAGGCTCGCCAGCACCGCGCACGCGCCCGCACCACCGGCGAGCGCGAGCGCCACATTGGGGGTCAGACGTTGAACGAGGGCGTACGCAACCATTTGGATTCCCGTGATCGGGCGTCGATCAATCTTTGGTAAACAGGTTCGTAGCGCGAAATGTTTGACGACCAGTTACGCTCGGTCTCGACCCAGCGTCGCGCCCGCGCCTTCTGCGCCTCCCAGCCGGAGCGATCGGCAAACACCCCCGCCACCGCATCCGCCAGCGCGGCAGGGTCATCGGGCGGGAACAAGGTCCCGGTATCGCCATGGCGGATCAGCTCGCGATGCCCGCCGACATCCGACGCGGCGACCAGCCGGTGCTGCGCCATCGCCTCGATCGGCTTCAGCGGCGTTACCAGATCGGTCAGCCGCATATGCTTGCGTGGGTACACCAGCAGGTCGATCAGCGAATAATAGCGCTCGACCTGTTCATGCGGCACGCGCCCGACAAAGTGGATCGCATGGGCCGCGCGCGACGCCGCCGCCTGTGCGCGCAACGCCTGCTCCATCGGCCCGCCGCCGACCATCACCAGCCGCGCCTTG
>CAZWZP010000018.1:12784-18968 GCA_964638925.1 uncultured Stakelama sp.
AAGCTGCCGATGAACCCGATCGTATCGGCCCCCTCCAGCCCCAGCTGCGCCGCGAGCACCTCGTCGCGCGGCACCGGGTCGCCGAACAAATGCAGGTCGACGCCATTGGGCGACACCATGATCTTGCCCGCATCGATCCCGCGCGCGATCAGGTCGCGCTTCAGCCCCTCACAAATCACCGCCACGCCATCGACGCGCCGCGCCGCCCAGGTCTCCAGCCCCCGGATCGCGCGATATTTCGCCGACCCCTCGCTCCCGGTCCCGTTGCCGACCGCCGCATCCTCCCAAAAGGCGCGGATTTCGTAGAGCAACGGTAAGCCATAGCGCTTGGCCGCGCGCATTGCCGCCAGCGGGTCGATCACCGGCGAATGCGCGTGGAGGATATCGGGCCGAAACCGCTCGACCACCTCCCCGATCCGCCGCGCGAACGCCGCGATCTCCGCCAACTCGCCGACAACCGGCGGCAGGCGCCGCATCTGTTTCGTGCGGTGAAAATCGATCCCGTCAAGCGTCTCGAACGGCGAGTCGCCAGTATGGTAACGCGGCCCGGTCACCCCCGCGACGGTCCAGCCGCGCTCAATCTGCGCCTTCAAAATCGCGCGCGTGCGAAACGTATAGCCGCTGTGCAGCGGCAGCGAATGGTCGAGGACGTGCAGGATCCGCATGGCCAGTCCTTGCCACGCGATCACTTAACGGCCCGTCAACCGGAAGCGGTTATCCCCGCGCCTACGATGATCGACACGCTGGTTCTCGCGCTCACCCACGGGCTGTTGCTCGTCGTCGCCTGGCGTCTGGTGAACAGCCCGGCGGTCGATGACGACAGCCTCGACGGCAAGCCGCCGCCGCCCAAGCGCGGTTGGAAACGCCCCGGTGCGTGATCTCGCCTTCATCGCCTTTCTGGGAGCCATCTTCGCGCTCGGCCTGCGTCGACCGTTCCTGTTCGTGCTCGCCTATGTCTATATCGACATCGTCTCGCCCCAGCGGATGAGCTATTTCCTGCTCAACGCCTTTCCGATTTCGGCGATGGCGGTGGGCTTCGCGGTGCTGTCCTGGGCGGCAATGGACGACAAGCGCGACATGCGCGTCGCCCCGCGCCAGGGGCTGATGCTCGCCTTGCTCGGCTGGTGCTATTACACCACGCTCAACGCCGATTTCCCGATCGACGCGGCGTATAAATGGGACTGGGTGTGGAAGGCGCTGGCCTTCGCGATCTTCCTCCCTCTTACCCTGCGCACGCGATTGCGGATCGAGGCGCTGCTATTGTTCATGCTGCTCTCGGTCGCGACGATCATCATCGCAGGCGGGGTCAAGACCGCGCTCGGCGGCGGCGGCTATGGCCAACTCAAGCTGATCGTCGACAATAATAGCGGCTTGTTTGAGGGCAGCATCATCTCTGCCGTGTCGATCTGCCTGATCCCGCTGATCCTGTGGTTCACCAAATACGGCACGATCTTCCCGCCCGACTGGCGGGTGAAGACATTCGGCTACGCCCTCATCTTCGCCTGCCTGCTGATGCCGGTAGGTACGCAGGCGCGCACCGGGTTGCTCTGCATCGGCCTGCTCGCGGTGCTGATGCTGCGCGACGTCAAGCGGCGCATCCTCTACGTCGCGGGAGCCGGCTTCCTCGCCATCGCGTCGATCCCGTTCCTTCCCGCCAGCTTTACCGAGCGGATGGGCACGATTCAGACCTATCAGGCCGACGCCAGCGCCTCGACCCGGATCGAGGTGTGGAAATGGACCTGGGACTACGTCAAGATCCACCCGATGGGCGGCGGGTTCGAAGCCTATCGCCAGAATGAGATCAAATACGACAAGATCGAGATTGTCGGCGAAGGCGCCAGCCGCACCGTGGTCCGCACGCCGGAAATCGACAAGTCGCGCGCCTATCACTCGGCCTTTTTCGAAATGCTGGGCGAACAGGGTTGGCCCGGATTCATCCTGTGGCTGATGATCCATCTCGGCGGCATATTGCGCATGGAGGTGCTGCGCCGCCGCTACCGCGATGTCCCGCCCGACAAGGCATGGATCGCCCCGCTCGCCACCGCGCTTCAGCACGGGCACATCATCTATCTTTTCGGATCGCTGTTCGTCGGCATCGCGCTCAACCCGTTCGTGTACATGCTGGTCGGCGCGCAGATCGGCCTCGACACCTATCTCGCGCGCAAGCGGGCGGAGGAAGGCATTCGCCCGATGGGCAAAAAGCGCGTTTCACCCGCGCCCGCGGCGGCATGATCGGTTAGGATCCGCGCATGGCCAGCCTGTTTCTCGTCCGCAACGATGACCCGCGTTTTGCCGAAACCGCGCTTGGAGAGGCGCGCGCGGTGCTGCGCGAACAAGGGTTCCCCGCGCCTGCAGAGTTGGCCCTGCCCGGCTGGACCCTGCTCCACGCTGGCCACATCATCGCCGGGCCGCCATCGCTGCTTCAGCGCGGTGACGACCGCGTCGCGGTTGCCGGAACGCTGGTCGCCGACGGCAAGATGGGCGAACCCGCGCTTGCCGCCCTGCTCGCGATGGACCCGCTTGCGCTCGACTGGGACCGGCTCGGCGGCCAGTTCGTCGCGCTCGTCCGGCGCGACGGTCGCACCTTCCTGTTCGGCGACTATTTCTCCGCCTTCCAGCTGTTCCACGACACCGGCGACCGCGTCTTCGCCACGACCTTCCTCGCCGCCGCCCGCGCGCTCCCCCGGCTCAGCTTCAGTGCGCAGGGCGTGTACGAACTCGCGTTCAACGTCATGCCGGTCGGCGACGACACGGTGTTCGACCAGCTCAAGACGCTCTCGCCCAACGCCGTCGTCGAGCTGACCGCGACCGGCACCGTCCGGCACAGCATCGCCAAGCCGCTCCCCGCCGCACCGAGCGACGCGCCGCTCTCCGACCGCATCGCCCGCCACCGCGACCGGCTGCTCGCCATCGTCGGCGCGCATGTCGATGCGCTGGGCGGCAATGTCCGCGCGCCGCTGTCGGGCGGGCTCGACTCGCGCCTGGTCCTCGCCGCAATGCGCGATCGCGGCTGCGACCCGCATGTCTATGTCTATGGCGTGCCAGGCGACGAGGATGTCGTCATCGCTCAGCACATCGGCAAAGAACTCGGCTTCCCGATCGAATGGCTCGACAAGGAAGATGGCGTCGTCCCGCCCGACGCATTCCCCGAGCTGGTCGCGCGCAATTTCCGCCAGTTCGACGGGCTGCCGACCTTCGGCAACATCTTCGACAATGGCACCAATGGCGCCGCCCAGCTTGCCCGCCACGCCGATGGCGCGCTTGCCGTGTCGGGCGGGTGCGGTGAGATTTACCGCAACTTCTTCTACCTCCGCGACCGCCGCTTCACCGCGCACGACATCGCGCAGACCTTCTTCGCCCGCTTTACCCCCGCCGACGCGACCGACCGCTTCGACCCGCGCGGCTTCATCGACGCGATCGCGGGCAAGATCGCCGCATCGCTCGCGCCGCCCAATGCGACCGGCAAGCTCGCGCGCAACCGGGTCGAGCAGATTTACCCCCGCATCCGCTGCCGCGCGCTGTTCGGGCGCGAGATCAGCCTTGAGGCGCGGTTCAGCCCGTACCTCATGCCGTTCCTCGACCACCGCGTGGTGGCCGAGGCGATGACGCTGCCGATGCCGCTCAAATATGCCGGGCGGTTCGAGGCAGCGTTGCTCAACGCGATCGACCCGGTCCTTGCCGCCCAGCCCTCGGCCTATGGCCATGACTTCACCGGCCCGCCCAATCTCGCGCACCGCCGCACCGAGTGGCTGACCCGCATCCGCCCGGTCTGGCTGCGCCGCCACAGCTACGCACTGCGCCGCCGCCTCGGCCCGATGGGCGACGAGCATGGCGGCGCGCTGACGCCCGATTATATGTGCCGGGTCATCGACCTGGACTTTCCGGCGATGCGTAGCTTCTTCAACCTGCCCGCGATCAACGACAGCGCAGTGTGGCGCAGAGTCGCCAACCTCGAATATCTCGCGGCAAAGCTGGGGTCGCGCGTCGTTGGGTGACCAGTTCCTCCCCCAGCTTGCTGGGGGAGGTGGCAGCGCGCAGCGCTGACGGAGGGGCCGCCGTCGTCAGACGGCGGAATTTTGTCGCGCCGTTCCCGGCTGTCTGCGCAGCCGCCCCTCCACCACTCGCTGCGCGAGCGGTCCCCCTCCCCTGAGCAAGCTCAGGGGAGGAATAAGGCAGCTTTCACCCCTCCGCCGGCGCCGGCATCAGCGCATCGTCGAGCGCATTTGCCCGCTGCGCCGCCTCGCGCCCCTGAACGCGTTCGACGAACGCCACGAAGGAATCGCGCTTCGGGATCGTCCCGAACTGCGTGCCCCAGGTCAGGTGCGCACCGACATACAGGTCCGCCGCAGTGAAATGGTCCGCCGCCAGCCAGCTTGTCCCCGCCGCGCTCACCGCCGCCTCCAGCGTGTCGATCGTGCGGTCATAGTCGCCAAAGCCCAGCATCCCCTGTTTCTGCGGATCGTCGCCAACGTCCCAGCCCATCGACCGGCTCGTTACCGCCTGTTCCAGCGGCCCAGCGGCAAAGAACAGCCAGCGATAATAGGCTCCCCGCGCATCCACCGGCGGCGCCAGTTTCGCCGCCGGAAACGCATCAGCCAGATAGGCACAGATCGCGGCGCACTCGGTCACGACGACGCCGTCATGGACGATCGCCGGCACCTTCCCCATCGGATTCACGGCCAGAAATTCGGGCGAGCGCGGGCCATAGTCGATGACCACCGTGTCATATTCGGCGCCCGCTTCCTCAAGCGCCCAGCGCGCGATCCGTCCGCGCGACATCGGGTTGGTATAGAGCGTGATCGCCATCGTGTTCCCTCCGAGTCGATTGAGAACGAAATAGGAACGAATTTACGCCATCGGTCAAGCGCAAAGTAATCCTCCCCCGCCAAGGGGAGGATCACCAAATCACAACGCCTTGAACGTCTCCAGCAACCGCGCCCACGCCTTCTCCGCCTGAACTTGGTCGTACACCTGGCTGTCCGGCGGGCACCAGCCATGGTTCGCCGGATACACCTCGATCTCCGCCGCCAGCCCCGCATCGGCGAACGCCTTGCGCACCAGCTCCTTCTCGGTCGGATTGCGCTTGTCGTCATTCTCGGCGACCGCGAACAGGAACCGCGCCTTCATCTTGGGCACCAGCAGATGCGGGCTGTCCGGCTTGTCGGTGGCAAGACCCCCGCCATGGAACGACCCGCCCGCCTTGATCCGATCGGGCAGCGCCGCGGCGGTGCGCATCGTGAACGGCCCGCCCATGCAGTACCCGGTGGTGCCGACCCCGCGCTTCTTGTCCACCGCGCGCTGCCCGTCGAGCCACGCCACCGCCGCAGTCGCATCGCGCACCACCGCATCGGGGGTCAACAGCGCGCGCCACGGCCCGATCTTCTCGCGCACGCTCGGCGTCGCATAGCTTTCGCCCGGCTGCAGGAACCGCCCCTTCACCGACCGGTAGAACGGGTTGATCGTCAGCACCGCAAAGCCCGATTGCGCCAGCCGCTCGCCCATCTGGCGGAATGCGGGGCGCAGGCCCATCACGTCGGGCCATACCAGCACCGCCGGGTGCTTGCCCTTGTTCAGCGCGGCATAATAGCCATCGGCGGTCCCGTCCGGGGTCTTGAACGTCACATCCGACGACTGGATGCCCAGCGCATTGGCCGGACTCGGCAACAGCGCCATCAGCCCCGCAGCCCCCGCCGCCGCGCCAAATTCGCGCCGGCTCATGCCCTTGATCAGCTGTTCGTTATCCGCGTTGGTCAGATCGTCGCACATCGCATCGCTCTCCAGATTCGCTTCCCGGCGCGGCGACGCTAGCCTAACCCTTTTTCCGATACCACCACACGCCGTCGCGGGTTTCGCGCACAGCCCGCCCCTCGACCTCCAGCCGGCGCAGATGCGCGAGCGTTTCGCCGGTCGCGAGGCCCAGCATGTCGCCGGTGATCGTCCGCCGGAACATCCGCCCGAAACAATCGACCGCGCGGCGCGGCTCGGTCAGATGCTCGGCCAGGATATCGAGCCGCTTGCGATGCTCGTCACGCAGCGCCGCCAGCCGCACATGCAGCCCGGTAAACGGCGCGCCGTGCGCCGGGAGCACCAGCAGATCGTCGGGCAGCTCCAGCAATTTCTCGATCGACGCCAGCCATTCGCCCAGCGGATCGGCCTCCGGCTCGCTCACCCCGAGCGAGACGTT
>CAZWZP010000018.1:18993-19264 GCA_964638925.1 uncultured Stakelama sp.
CGCGATCAGCACGCCGTCGCGCGCGTTCCACAGACACGCATGTTCCGGGCAATGCCCCGATCCGACCACCACGCGCCAGATCGCATCGCCGATCGCAATCTCCTCGCCATCGACGATCCGGCGATAGCCCAGCGGCAGCGGCGCGACCATGCGGCGGAACTGGCCAAAACCCTTGGCGCTCGCTGCCGCGACCTGATCCTCATCCCATCCCGCCGCGCGCCAGAAGGCGATCTGTTCGTCCGGCACCGCGTCACGCACATCGGCGGTCAAC
>CAZWZP010000018.1:19274-24412 GCA_964638925.1 uncultured Stakelama sp.
ATCAGCCACTCGCCGCGCGTCATCCAAACCGGCGCATCGAACTTGCGCCCCAGCCAACCGGCCAGGCCGATATGATCGGGATGGAAATGGGTGCAGATCACGCGACGCGGCGGCGCGGACGCCAGCGGCTCGACCTCGCACAACGTCCGCCACGCTTGGACAGACGGATCGACGTTCAGCCCGGTATCGACGATCGTCGTCGCATCGCCATCGGCGACCAGCCAGCAATTGATATGGTCGAGCGGTCCCGCCATCGGGATGCGCACCCAATGCACGCCGGGCGCAACCGCAATCGCCTCCCCCACCGCCGGCGTTCGCTCACCCAGCGGATAGGTCAGCCCGCGATGACTGGTCGCGACAAAGCTCTCGTCCTGGGTCAGCGAGATGTCGGGAGAGATCGCCGGTTCAGCCATACCGGAAACAGTGACGGCGCACGACCCGCTTGTCGAGTCCGCGCGCCGTCACGATACCGGAAAACCGAAAAACCTGACCGATCAGCTCTTGAACAGCGTATCCCGGTCATATTCCTCAGCCGGCGTCGTCGCATCCCGCGACGCCGCGTCACGCTCGGCGCGCAGCTGTTCGAGCAGCGCCTCGCGGTCGCCCTCCAGCCGCGTGTCGACCGGTGCTTCGATGCCCGCTGCCTTCGCCGCCTTGGCGACCGCTGCGTCCAGCTCGCGCTGGCTGGTCAGGCCCAGCGTCACCGGATCCTTGGGCACGATATTGGCGATGTTCCAGTGCGAACGGTCGCGCACCGAATTGATTGTCGGCTTGGTGGTGCCGATCAGCTTGCCGATCGCGCCGTCGCTGATCTCGGGATGGTTGCGGATGATCCAGGCGATGCCGTCGGGCTTGTCGGCGCGCTTGGACACCGGCGTGTAGCGCGGCCCCTTGGT
Organism: uncultured Stakelama sp.; assembly: GCA_964638925.1. GTDB lineage: Bacteria > Pseudomonadota > Alphaproteobacteria > Sphingomonadales > Sphingomonadaceae > Sphingomonas. The sequence goes on from CAZWZP010000018.1 coordinate 20,171, forward strand.
GCGGCGGATCTGATCGGGGCCCTTGCTCATCTTGAGGCGATAATCGGGGTCGGCCTGACCCTTCTCGATCTCCTCCATCGTCAGTTCGTGCGCGCGGACGGGATCGCGACCGGTCGGCTGGGTGGTGGCGGCGTCGGCGGCGATCGCCTGCACCTCCAGAATATGCAGGCCGCAAAACTCGGCAATCTGCTCGAAGCTGAGCGCGGTATTGTCGACCAGCCAGGAAGCGGTCGCGTGCGGCATGAGCGGCTGAGCCACGTCAAAGTCTCCAGAAACAATAAGGGCCGCCCTCCACGGGCGGCCGACTACCTGTCTGATTTAGGCGCAAGGGGCGGCGGAGGCAAGCATTTTGGCCCTGATCTCGCCACCGATTGCCCTGCCCCGAAACGGAACCTAGACCCGCTTCGGGCGTCCTGCCCCGGACGACCCAAAGTTTCAGAGAGGAAATTTCATGAAAAAGACGCTTCTTCCGCTCGCCGCCTTCGCCGCGCTCGGCCTCGCTGCGTGCAGCGACAAGGCACAGAATGAAACCGCCGAAGCCGCTGAGGCGATCGGTGCTGACGCGAATGCGACGATGAGCGAAGCCGCCGATGACGTCGAGGCGGCAACCGACGGCGCGCTCGGCGCTGCCGAAAATGCCGCCGACCGCGCCGGTGCCGCAATCGGTGAGGGTGCCGACCGCGTCGGCAACGCCGCCGACGCCGCCGAGGACGAGCTCGACAAGAACAACTGATCTTCAGCCGGGGCCGTCGCGCTGACGGCCCCGCGCAGTTCCGGGGGGAACCATGCGCGCCATCATCCTGCTGCCACTCGCACTGCTCGCCGCGTGCAATCGCACCGACGACACCACCGGCGTCTCGCCCGACGAAGCGGCACAGCTCAACGCCGCTGCCGACATGCTCGACGGCAATGCCACCGAACCCGCAGCCGAGGCGAACCAAATGGCGGACTGATCGGCTCCGTCACGGGGTTGACGCAACCCCGCTCCAGTGAAAGCCTCGCGCGCATCACGCGTTGCGGAGGTTCGCATGGATCATGTCGCCCAGTATCGCGAGCAAGGCTATGCCGTTGTTCGTGGCGTCTTTTCACCCGATGAAATCGCGCAGATCGCCGCCGCGGTCGATATCGTCCATGCCGAAGGGGTGGCCCATGGCCGCAGCTTCCGGCACGGCAACCTCTTCTACAATATCCGCTCCGGCGACGACGGCGCGCCGATCGTCCCGATGGTGCAATGGCCGTCCTATCACAACGCCGTACTCAACGCCGTCCGGCTCGATCCGCGCTGGGTGGCGCTGCTGTCCCCGCTGATCGGCGGCGACCTGAAACAGATCATCAACCAGCTGCATTGGAAGGCGCCGGGGTCGAAGGGCGATTTCGCCTGGCATCAGGATTCGCGCTTCCGCAAGCCCGACGCTGCCTATCGCAACCTCGGCAGTTCCTACATCCAGACCGGCCTCGCGATCGACCCGCACACGCGCGCCAGCGGCGCGATGCGGATGATCCCCAACAGCCACCGCAGCGGTCCGCTCGCGCTCGACACCGAAACCGAGGTGCTGGGCAATGAGATGACCGACGACGCGCTGCGCGCCGCCGGGATCGACCCGGCCAGCGTGATCGATCTCGAAATGGAGCCCGGCGATGTCGCGATGTGGAGCCCCTATCTGGTCCATGGATCGGGCCGCAACACCGCCGACCACCAGCGCCGCCTCTACATCAACGGCTATGTCCGCGCGGCCGATTGCGACCGCGGCGAATGGGCCTTCCACGACGGCCAGCCGGTTCCGCTCGGCCCCGAACCGGTGCTCGTCCATTACGAGGCGCTGCACGAAAACCCTGAGCCACATTACGTCTGATGCGCCTGCGCCAGCTCGAAATCGTCCATGCGGTCTATCAGCACGGCTCGATCAGCGCGGCGGCGCGCGCGCTCGGCATCTCGCAGCCCTCGGTGTCGAAAACGCTGCACCATGCCGAGGACAATCTCGGCTTCCGCCTGTTTCAGCTGTCGCGCGGCCGCCTGATCCCGACCGACGAAGCCCATGCGCTGATGCGCGAGGCGGGCGACCTGTTCGACCGGCTCGGTACACTTCAGGTGACCGCGCGCAACCTGTCGCATTCCGGCGGCGGGCATATCCGGCTCGGCATCGTACCCAGCCTCGCGCTCGACATGGTGCCCCAGGCGATGGCGCTGTTCCGCCGCGACTGGCCGCGCGTGACGTTCGAGGTCCATACCCACCATCATGACGATCTGCTGCGCTCGCTGATCGAGCGTGAGCTGGACCTCGCCATCGCCTACACCCCGCCGCCGCATCCCCGGCTGGCGCGCGAGGCGATGGCGGAGGGCGAGCTGGTCGTGCAATATCCCGAGGGCATGTTCTCCGATCCCGGGCCGCGCTTCCCACTCGAACAGCTCGCCGACCGCGACGTGATCGGCGTCGCCGCCGCCGGGCCGATCGGTGCGGTGCTGACCGAAGCCGCCCGCGCACGCGGCATCGCGTTTCGCGAGACCGTGTCGGTGCAGACCTTCTTCATCGCCGCGCGCCTCGCCCAGCTCGAGCGCGGGGTGACGGTAATCGACGAATTCACCGCCCGCGCCTGGCGTGCGCCGGGCTTCACCTGGCTGCCGACCAATCCGCCACTGCGCTTCACCATCTCTTGGGTCACGCTGGAGGAGCGCCAGCCCTCGCGCGCCGCCCGCGCCTTCCTGCGCACCTTTGAGCAGGTGCTTGAGGAAAACCGCGCCAAACCATAACCCCAGTTTATACCTATCGCAGCTATTGCGCGCTTTTCCGATGCGACGCGCACTTTAATGTCGCGTTTCGCCTTGCTGTTGGAATGTCCAATCGGGGCGCGGGGGAGACGCACACTGATCGACCGGAATCCGGAGCTTGCGGCATGACCGCCTCGCGCGAAGTGATCGTGCTGGGTGCCGGGGTCGTCGGTATGGCGACGGCACTGACCCTGACGGAGCGTGGCCATCGCGTCACCGTGATCGATTCCGCCAAGGGGCCGGGCCTTGGCACTTCCTTCGCCAACGGCGCACAGCTCAGCTATGGTTATACCGATGCGCTGGCCAGCCCGGCCACGCTCGCCCAGGCACCGCGCGTCCTGCTCGGCCTTGATCGTGCGCTGCGCTTCCACCTGCGCCTCGATCCGGATTTCATCGCTTGGGCCTTCGCCTTTCTGCGCAACGGCACCGCGGCGCGCTTCCGCCGCAATACCATCGCCGGGCTCGACCTTGCCGCCCGCTCGCGCGCTGCGCTTGCCGGGCTCGCCGCGCGCCACGGGCTCGATTTCGGCCATGGTGCGCCCGGCAAGATCCATCTGTATCGCAGCGAAAAATCGTTCGCTGCAGCGCAAGAGATGGCGGCGCTCAAGGCCGCGCACGGGATTGAACAATCGATCCTCGACCCGGACGCTGCGGTCGCAGTCGAACCGATGCTGGCCCCGATCCGCCACGCGATCGTCGGCGCGCTGCATACCCGCGACGAAGAGGTCGGCGACCCGCATCGTTTCTGCGTCAGCGCGCATGATGCGCTGCTGCGCGCGGGGGGCAGCTCGATGCTGGGTACTGGCATCGACCGGATCAGCGCCAATGGGTCCGGCCCCGCGCTCGTCACCAGCGACGGAACCCGCGTCGCGGCTGACCAGATCATCCTCGCGGCCGGTACCGGTTCGGTCGCGCTTGCCCGGCAGCTCGGCGTCCGCCTGCCGATTCAGCCGATGAAGGGCTATTCGATCACCCTTCCTCCCGGCGTTGCCGCGCCCAGTGCCAGCATCACCGACGTCGCCAATCGCGTCGTCTTCGCGCGGATCGGCAACCGTATGCGGATCGCCGGCCTCGCCGAATTGGGTAAGCGCGATACGCGGGTCGAGCCGGCGCGGCTGCGCGTGCTGGTCGACAGCGCACGCGCGGCATTGCCTCAGGCAGCGGACTATGACCAAATCGAGTCGAGCTGGGCCGGTCTGCGACCGATGACCCCGACCTCGCTTCCGATCACCCGGACCATCGCGCCCGGCGTGATCGCCGCGACCGGGCATGGCGCGCTGGGCTGGACCTATGCCGCCGGTAGCGCCGAACGCGTCGCCGAAATCATCGCAGAGAGGGGCTGAAGGCGCATCAGACGCCAGGGCAGATAATAACAGGGAACAGGGAAGACACGACCATGAAGAGCAATATCCGGATCGCAAGCCTGTTGGGGAGCATCTCGCTCCTCGCCACCGCCACCGCCGCCATGGCCCAGG
>CAZWZP010000018.1:24441-24687 GCA_964638925.1 uncultured Stakelama sp.
GTCATCATCGGCTCGCAGATCAAGGGCGCGGACGTCGCCGGCGCGCTGCCCGTGACCGTGCTGAACGAGGATGACATCGCCGCCACCGGCGCGACCAGCGGCGATGATCTGTTCCGCTCGATCCCCCAGGCGGGCGACGTCGCCTTTAACGAAAGCCGCGACGCCGGCGGCATCAACGACGCGCGCGGCGACACCGCGTCGATCAACCTGCGCGCGCTCGGCACCGGCAACACCTTGGTGCTGCTC
>CAZWZP010000018.1:24704-30338 GCA_964638925.1 uncultured Stakelama sp.
CCGGCACGCAGAGCGAGAACCTCGTTCCCGTGCAGAGCGTCAACACCAATACCATCCCCGTGCTCGGCGTGCGCCGGGTCGAGGTGCTGCTCGACGGTGCCGCCGCCATCTATGGCTCGGACGCGGTCGCCGGCGTGATCAACACCGTGCTCAAGGACAATTTCCGCGGCCTGCGCACCACCGCTGAAGTGGGCTTCACCGAGGATTCGGGTCAGGTCGAGGCCGAGTTCGCGTTCGAGGCCGGCCATCGCTTCAACGGTGGCAAATCGAACATCTCGCTGTTCGGCTCCTACAACCACCGCGACCCGCTCTACGCCCGCGAGCGCCGCAACTCGCGCTCGGCCGATCTGCGCCCGCTTGTTGCGGGCACGCCCTTTGCCGGGGACAGCGATTTCGACAACACCTCGGTCGACAGCATCTGGGGCGAGTTTCAGCGGTTGAGCGCCACCTTCGCGCCGGTGACCACCGCGACATCGGTCAACGGCACCGCGCTGACCACCAACGGCATCTTTCATATCCAGCCCGACACAAACCCGAGCTGCGCCGCCCCCGGCACCTATGCCGGCACGTGCTGGGATAACAGCTCGCTCTCGACCCTCACGGCCGACAACAATTTGAAATATGACGTCAACGACGTCCGCACGATTCAGGGGCGCAACGATCGCATCAACCTGTTCGGTTTCTTCAACCATGAATTCGACAGCGGTCTCGAATTCTTCGCCGAGGCCGGCTGGTACCGCGCCGATTTCCAGTCGCAGCGCGAACAGGACACCGCGCTCGCCAGCCAGCGGATCATCGTCCCTGCCAATGGCTTCTACAATCCGCTCGGCCCGGTCGGCAGCGCCTATCGCATCCCCGGCCTGACCGGCGTCGCGGCCGGCGGCGTGCCGCTTGAGATTATCGACTATCGTCCGGTCGATGCCGGCCCGCTGGTCATCAATGTGCGCAACGACACCACGCGCTTCCTCGCCGGCTTCCGCGGCAAGGTGCTGGGCTTCGATTTCGACAGCGCCGCACTCTATTCGCGCGCACGCACGGCGGACAGTATGCGCACGGTCAGCCTGACCAAGTTCCAGGAGGCATTGAGCCGCCTCGACGCCAGCGCCTACAACCCGTTCAACGGCGGCGATCCGCTCAATCCGGGCCGCTATGACAGCACCCCGAACCCGCAAAGCGTGATCGACGGTTTCATGGTCAATATCGGTCGCGTCAGCACGACCGAGCTGGCGATGGGCGACTTCAAGATCAGCAAGAACGACCTGTTCACCCTGCCCGGCGGTCGCGTCGGCATGGCGGCGGGCGTCGAGTTCCGCCACGAAACCTTCGCCGACGACCGCGACGCCCGGCTCGACGGCACCATCGTGTTCACCGCGCTCGACGGCAGCTCGAACGGCAGCGACACGATGGGCGCCAGCCCGACCCCGGACAGCGGCGGGTCGCGCGACACCATCTCGGGCTTCCTCGAATTTGCGGTGCCTTTGGTCGCGCCCGACATGAACGTGCCCCTGATCCGCTCGCTCGATCTTCAGCTCGCCGGGCGCGTCGAATCCTATCAGGGGTTCAACACCGTCGCGAAGCCCAAGGTCGCGGCATCCTGGTATCCCTTCGCCAACTTCCAGCTGCGCGGCAGCTGGTCGCAGGGCTTCCGCGCGCCGAACCTGCCGCAATTGTTCGAAAACGGCATCCAGCGCTCGCGCACCCGCACCGACTGGATCCGTTGCGAGGCGGACCTGCGCTCGGGCGCGATCACCAGCTTCGATGGCTGTTCGCGCAGCCAGGGCGTCGTCAGCAACCGTTCGGGCAGCCAGGATCTGCTTCCCGAGGAATCGGACAATCTCTCGCTCGGCGGCACCTTCCGGGTGAATATGGGCAAGGCCGGACGCCTGACCTTCACCGCGGACTATTGGGAAATCCGCCAGAAGAACGTCATCGGCCTGTTCGGCGATGGCAATGCGCTGATCCTCGACTATCTGCTCCGCCTGCAGGGCTCGTCCAACCCCAATGTCCAGCGCGTCGCGCCGACCCAGGCGGATATCGACGCGGTTGCCGGCACCGGCATCGCGCCGGTGGGGCGCATCGTCCAGGTCATCGACAATTACACCAACCTCTCGCCGCGTTCGGTGCGCGGCTATGACCTTGGCGTCTATTATCAGGTCAAGAATACCGGCATCGGCGACTTCAACGTCCGTGTGAACGCCGCCCGCCTGCTGGAATTCTATCAGGTTCCGGGGCCGGCAGCACAGGCGCTGGTCGAGGCGCAGGCGGCGGGGACGATCAACCCCTCGATCATCATCGCCGGCGCGCAAAACCTGGTCGAACAGAATGGCCGCCCGAAATGGCGCGCCTCGGCCAGCGTCACCTGGCGCTATAACGGCTTCGGCCTTGGCTATTATGGCGGCTATGTCGGCGAAGTCACCGACACCTCGGCCTCGCTCGCTGACGGCACGCGCTTCCGCGTCGATGACTATATGACCCACAGCCTGTACGCACAGTATGAGGTCGATGGCGGGCCGATGGACAATCTGCGCCTGCGCGTCGGTGCACGCAACATCCTCAACCAGCTCGCCCCGCTCGCCGATAACAGCAACGGCTATATCGGCGATCTCTACGGCAACCGCGGTCGCCAGATCTATTTCTCGATCAGCAAGCGGTTCTGATGCGTCGCGCCGTCCGCGTTCTCGCGGCCCCGATCCTGCTCCTGCCCCTTGGGGCGGGGCAGGACCGGGTTCCCGCACCCCGGACGATCGACCTGGTCATCACCAATGGCCAGGTCATCGACGGCACCGGCGCGCCTGCGCGGGTGGCGGAGATCGGCGTGGACGGCGACCGCATCCTCTATATCGGCCAGCGTCCGCGCGGGATCACCGCGCGGCGCACCCTCGACGCGACGGACCTCACCGTCACCCCCGGCTTCATCGACCCGCACACGCATAGCGGCCCCGACGCCCGCGCGCCCGATGCGGCGAAGCGCCAGCTCGCCAACCACCTGCTGCAAGGCGTCACCAGCATCGCCATCGGCAATGACGGCGGCGGCGAGGCTGACATCGCCACCCTGTTCGCGCGCCTGTCCGCCAACCCGACCGGCCCCAATGTCGCCAGCTTCACCGGCTTCGGCGAAATCCGCCTCAAGGTCGTCGGCAACCGCGACCGCGCACCGACCACCGCCGAACTTGACACGATGAAGGGCCATGTCGCCCGCGCGATGTGCGACGGCGCGCTCGGTCTCTCCGCCGGTCTCTATTACGCCCCGCAAAGCTTCGCAAAGACCCAGGAAGTCGCCGCACTCGCCGCCATCGCGGGCCGCCACAATGGCATCTACGAAACCCATCTCCGCGACGAGGGCAGCGCTTCGATCGGCCTGATCCCCGCGATCGACGAAGCCATCGCCATCGCCCGCCAAGGCCGCCTGCCCCTCCACATCGCCCATATCAAGGCGCTCGGCGCGGACGTTCAGGGCATGGCCCCCAAGGTCATCGCCCATATCGCCGCCGCCCAGCAATCCGGCGTCACCATCACCGCCGACCAATATCCGTGGGAGGCCTCCAGCACTGCGCTCGCCGCCGCGCTCGTCCCGCGCTGGGCGCAGGACGGCGGCGCGCCAGCAATGGTCACCAACCTCAAAACGCTCGACGCCCGGCTGCGCACCGGCATGGCCGAACAACTCCGCGTCCGCGGCGGCGCGCACGCCATCCTGCTGGTGCGTGGCCCGCACAAGGGCCAGCGCCTCGACGTCCTCGCCAAGCAATGGCAGCTCGACCCGCTCGACGCCGCCGCGCGCATCCTGATCGCCGATCCCGGCACCAGCATCGCCAGCTTCAACATGACGCAACCCGACATCGACGCCTTCGCGCGCCAGCCTTGGGTCGTCGGCAGCTCCGACGCCACCAACGGCCACCCGCGCCGCATGGGGAGCTTCGCGCGCGGCTGGCGCATGTTCGTGCGCGAGACAAAGCTGATGCCCCCCGAACGCTTCGTCCAGCGCTCTTCGGCCCAGACTGCAGCGATCCTCGGCCTGCCCGATCGCGGCACGCTCGCCCCAGGCAAATTCGCCGACATCGCGATCCTCGACGCGCGCACTTACGCCGAGCGCGCCAGCTATGACCGACCCGACGAACCCAGCACCGGCGTCCGCTATGTGCTGGTCAACGGCCGCCTCGCCGTGGACAAGGGCCAGCTTACCGGCACCCTTGCCGGACGGCCGCTGCCCAAGCCACGCCAACCCGAATGGAACTGCCCCGCATGACCGACCTGACTGCCCCCGGCCCTGCCGAACTTCCCGAACGACGTGGCCCGGTTCTGCGCGCGCTGTCCTGGTGGTTCGGCGTTGCGCTGTGGAAGCGTATCCTCGCCGCTTTGGTCCTCGGCGCGGCGGTTGGCCTCGCCTGGGGTGAGGGCGCAACCGCGATCGGCTGGATCGGCACGCTGTTCGTCCGGCTGATCCGGATGCTGGTGGTTCCGCTTGTGTTCCTCACCATTGCCTCGGGCGTGGCCGCGCTGGCCGATCCAAAACGGCTCGGCAGCATCGGCGTCAAGACGCTGGCGATGTATGTGTTCACCACCGCTCTCGCGGTCACCACCGGCCTGATCGTCGCGACCCTGATCGCCCCCGGGCTCGGCGCAAGCTTTGCCGGCGCCATCCCCAAGGCGATGGGCACCCCGCCCGACACGGCGCAGATGTTCATGGAGATCATCCCCGACAATCCGATCGGCGCGATGGCGGAGGGGAAGACGCTCGCGGTGATCTTCTTCGCGATCCTTGTCGGCGCGGGCGTGATCGCGGCAGGCAAGGGCGGCGAGCCGGTACGCGAGCTGCTCAATTCTGGCTCGGAGATCATGCTCCGCATCGTCGGTTTCGTGATGGAAACCGCCCCCTTCGGCGTGTTCGCCCTCATCGCCGTCGTCATGGGTACCACCGGCCCGTCCAGCTTCATCGCGGTGCTCAAACTCGGCCTGTGCGTCGTGGTCGGTTCGGCAATCGTCACGCTGCTGATCCACGGACTGATCGTCGTGCGGCTCATGGCCTGGCTCCCGCCGCTCCCCTTTTTCCGCGGCATAGCCGACGCGATCATGGTCGGTTTCTCGACCTCGTCCAGCAGCGCCACCCTCCCGGTCGCGATCCGCGTGGCCGAGCGCAATCTCGGCGTCTCGCCCCCGGTCGCCTCGCCGGTGCTGCCACTGGGCGCGACGATCGGCATGGACGGCGCGGCGATGTATGTCGCGATGCTCACGCTGTTTTCGGCGCAGGCCTTCGGCATCGACCTGTCGCTGGCCGACTATCTGGTCATCGCCGCCACGACCACCATCGTCGCGATGGGCGTCGCACCGGTCCCGTCAGGCTCGCTGTTCGTCCTCGCCGCCGTGCTCCACGCCATCGGCATCACGCCCGAACAGACCGCGATCGTCGTCGGCTTCATCCTCCCCTTCGACCGCATCCTCGACATGATCCGCACCGTGCCGAACGTCACCTCCGACCTCTCGATCGCCACCGCCGTCGCGCGCTGGGAGGGCGAGATGGATGTCGCCGTCTACAAGGCGAGCGAGAATGAGTGAGGCCAACTCCATTCCTCCCCCAGCTCGCTGGGGGAGGGGGACCGCCGCCGAAGGCGGTGGTGGAGGGGCGGCCGCGCAGACGGC
>CAZWZP010000019.1:0-29407 GCA_964638925.1 uncultured Stakelama sp.
CCGCGACCGACGCCCCGGCAAGCAGGCGCAGCGCGGCGCGGCGCTTCACGGCGTCACCGCCAGCGTGACCGACTGAAGCGTGGCGGAATCGGCACCGGTCATGATCTCGAACTCACCCGGTTCGATCACGCGCTTCATGTCGATGTTCCACATCTGGAACGCCTCGGCACCGAGCGTCAGCTTCACCGTCCGGGTCTCGCCGGGCTTGAGCGTCACGCGGCGGAATGCCTTCAATTCCTTGATCGGGCGGGTCACCGACGCGACCTTGTCGCGGACATAGACCTGCAACACCTCATCGCCCTCGCGCGCGCCGGCATTGGTGACGTCGACCAGGACATCGACGCTGCCGCCTGCCTTCACCGTAGTCGCGGACAGGCGCGGGGTGGACAACGTGAAGCGCGTGTAGCTGAGGCCGTAACCGAACGGATAGAGCGGCGTGGTCGTGTCGAACAGGTAACCGCGCTGCGCGCTCGGCTTGACGTTATAGACCATCGGCAGCTGGCCGACATGGCGCGCGACCGTCACCGGCAGCTTGCCGCCCGGATTGACGCGCCCGAACAACGCATCGGCAATGGCATGACCCTGTTGCTCGCCAGCATACCAGGTTTCGAGGATCGCATCGGCCTGTTCCGCGATCTTGGGGTAGGAAGGCGGGCGGCCGTTGACGAGGACGACGACCAGCTTCTTGCCCAGTTTTTTCATGGCATCGAACAGCTCCTGCTGCTCGCCAACCAGATCCAGGCTTGCGCGGTCACCGAGATGCGCGTCGGCCCAGCCTTCGCGGCTGGTCTGTTCGGTGTCGCCGATGAACAACAGGATCGTGTCCGCGCCGCGCGCCGTCTCGACCGCCTGAGCGATGCGCTTGCGGTTCTCGGCAGGGTCGGACAGCTTGACCTCATCCGCCCACCAATCGTCATCCTCGGTGATCTTGACGCCCTCGGCGTGCACGATCTTCGCCTTGTCGCCGACCAGCGCGCGGATACCCTGCAGTGGGGTCACGGTTTCGGGCGGAATGCCATAATAGCCGCCCAGGCGGGCGACATCTGCGTTCGGGCCGATCACCGCGATCGTCTGCTGCGTGTCGAGCGACAGCGGCAGCGCGGCACCTTCATTCTTGAGCAGCACGAAGGATTTGGCCGCCGCCTTGCGGGCCAGCGCGACCGATTCCGGGCTGTGGTTGATCTTGGTGTCGGCGAGCTTGGCGTAGGGATTCTCGAACAGCCCGGCGCGGAACTTGATGCTCAGCATCCGTGACGTGGCGGTGTCGATCGCCGACTGGCTTGCCTCGCCCTTGCGCACCGCGTCGATCAGCGTCGAATAGGCGGTGGCGTTGGGCAGCTCGCTATCGACGCCGGCAGCAAGCGCGCGCTTGGCGGCTTCGGCATTGGACGCGGCAACCTTGTGAATGCCGACCATCTGTTCGATCGCATAATAGTCGCTGACCACCGCGCCGGGGAATTTCCATTCACCGCGCAGCACGTCGCCAAGCAGCCATTTATTGGCATGGCTGGGCACCCCGTCGATCTCGTTATAGCTCGCCATCACCGCCTCGACCCCGGTGCGGGTGACGACCGCTTCGAATGGCGGGAAGAACACTTCGCGCAGTGTGCGCTCGGCAATCGGTGCGGGGCCGATATTGGTGCCGCTTTCGGGCTGGCCATGACCGGTCATGTGCTTGAGCGTCGCGAACACCTTGCCCGGGCCCAGCACGCGGGCGCGGTTAGTGCCCTGCAATCCCTCGACCGCCGCGACGCCCATTTCGGATACGAGGTGTGGGTCCTCCCCGAACGTCTCCTCGATCCGCCCCCAGCGCGGGTCGCGCGCGACATCAACCACGGGGGACAGGACGAGATGCACGCCGCGCGCGCGCACTTCGCGGGCAATCGCGGCGTTGATCTCGCGAATCAGGTCCGGGTCCCAGGTCGAAGCTAGGCCGATCGCCTGCGGATAGCTGGTCGCGTCCTGCGCGGCGAGGCCGTGCAGCGCCTCTTCATGGAACAGCACCGGGATGCCGAGGCGGGTGCCATCGACCGCCCATTTCTGCACCGCGTTCACATAAGCGATGCTGTCGGCAATGCTGCGCGGTGAGGTGAGGCGCGGCGATACCGGTCCCTTTCGGTCCGACGGGCGCGCGAGCTGGCCGATGCCGTGCGGATGCTTCGCCTTCGCCTTGGCTGCGTCGAACCGGTCCTGCGCATCCTGTATCTCGACCTTGGTATCCCAGACCGATGTGATCTGGGCGATCTTCTCCGCCAGCGTCATCCGCGCGAGCAGGTCGGCGACGCGCGTCTCGAGCGGGAGTTTCGCGTTGCGATACGGTGCGTCGGCGGGCGGGCGTTGCGCTGTGTCAGCCTGAGCGGCGGGCGGGTTGGCGAGCACGGCGGGCGTGGCCGATACACTCGCCAGCAACAGGGCGATCCAAGCCTTTTGCATCCCAAACTCTCCCGTCCAGGCCGCGAGAACGGCCTTTATTGTTAGCGCTAACATGATATGACGCGGTTCATCTTGTCAACCCGCGACCGGCCAGTACTCGGATCGGCGCGTGGCGAAAGGGTGAGGATGATGATCGTGCGGCTGTGCGCCCTGTTGCTGGTTGCGGCATCGTTTATGGCGGGCAGCGCAGCCCGCGCTGAGGACGGTTATCGCCTGTGGCTGCGCAATGCCCCGCTCGCCGATGCTGCGCAGCATACACCGGTGAGAGTCACGCTGATCGGCAGCGATTCGCCCACCGCACGACTGGCGCGCGCTGAACTGGAGCGCGGTTTTGCCGAGCTGCGCCTTGCCAGCAAACCGCCGACCATTCTGCGCAAGCTGATGACACCGGGCCAACGCGATGGCGCGTTCCGGATCACTGGTGCAGAGATCGCCTCCGCCAGCGACACCGGCCTGCTCTACGGTGCCTTCGCGCTGCTGCGCGAACTGGGGCAGGGCAAGCCGCTCGCCGCGATCCGGCTCGACGAAACCCCCGCCTATGATCTGCGGATGCTCAACCATTGGGACAATCCCGACGGGCATGTCGAGCGCGGCTATGCCGGGCGGTCGATTTTCGACTGGTGGCATCTGCCCGGTCATGTCGATGCGCGCATGACCGATTATGCCCGCGCCAACGCCTCGATCGGGATCAACGGAGTCGTCATCAACAACGTCAATGCCCGCGCGATGATGCTGGAGCCGCGCTACATCGCGAAGGCGAGAGCGCTGGCCGACACGTTCCGGCCCTGGGGCATCCGCGTGTACGTATCCGCGCGCTTCTCCGCGCCGCGCGACATTGGCGGGCTCAAGACCGCCGACCCGCTCGATCCAGCAGTGCGCGCTTGGTGGAAAGCGAAGGCCGACGAGATCTACGCCGCGATCCCCGATTTCGGCGGGTTCCTGGTCAAGGCAAATTCGGAAGGCCAGCCCGGGCCGCAGGATTATGGTCGCAGCCATGCCGATGGCGCGAACATGCTGGCCGAAGCGATCGGCGAGCGCGGCACCGTGATCTGGCGCGCCTTCGTCTATGCCGCCGAGAACAAGGAGGACCGCGCGAAGCAGGCGTTCACCGAGTTCCAGCCGCTCGACGGCAAGTTCGCGCCGAACGTGGTCGTGCAGGTCAAGAACGGACCGATCGACTTCCAGCCGCGCGAACCGTTCCACCCGCTGTTCGGCGCAATGCCCAAGACGCGGCTGAGCCTCGAGCTGCAGATCACCAAGGAATATCTCGGCTTCGCCTCACACCTCGCCTTCCTCGCGCCCCTGTTCGAAGAGGCGCTGGATGCCGATACCGGTCGCAGCGGTACCGTCGCGCAGACGGTCAGCGTGATTGCCGGCGTCGCCAATACGGGGAGCGACCGCAACTGGACAGGATCGCATTTCGATCAGGCCAATTGGTACGCGTTTGGCCGCCTCGCCTGGGATCCGACGCTGTCGAGCGAAAGCATCGCCCGCGAATGGGCGGCGCTGACCTTCAGCCGCGATCCTGCTTTTCTAAGCGCTGTCGTGCCGATGATGCTGGGCAGCCGCGATGCGGTGATCGACTATATGACCCCGCTCGGCCTCGCCCATGTCATGGGCACCGGGCATCATTACGGCCCTGCGCCCTGGGTTTCCGATCTGGCCCGCCCGGAATGGAACCCGGTCTATTATCATCGCGGCGACCGTACCGGGATCGGTTTCGACCGGACCCCGACGGGCAGCGACGCACTCACCCAATATGCGCCCGACGTGGCGAAGCGCTTGCTTGCGGACGAGGAATTGCTGCTGTGGTTCCGCCGCGTACCGTGGGACCACCGGCTGAAGAACGGGAAGACCCTGTGGGAGGAGCTGCCGCGCCGCTATGACCGGGGCGTGGCTGCGGTCGAGCGGATGCGCACGACCTGGGCAACGCTCGCCCCCCATGTCGATGCGCAGCGTCATCGCGCTGTCGCTGACTTCCTCAACATCCAACGCGATGAAGCGCAATGGTGGCGCGACGCCAGCCTTGCTTATTGGTCGACCGTTTCCGGTCGTGCGCTCCCGGCCGGCCATAGCGCGCCCCGGCATCCGCTGAGCTGGTATCAGGCGCAAAGCTTTCCCGAGGCGCCAGGCGAATGATTGCGCTCCCAGTTCAGGTGACGCTGCGCTTGCTGCGACGGGCAAACGGGGCGTATGTGCCATGACCATGGCCTTACCCGCATCTGCCAAGCCGCGTTCGTCGCGCCGCCGGGGTGGCGCTCCCACCATCGCCGATGTTGCGGCGGAGGCGCGTTGCTCGCCGATGACGGTCAGCCGCGTGATCAACGGCGAAGGGAATGTGCGGGAGAATACGCGCGAACAGGTGCTGGCGGCGATCGCCAAGCTCAATTTCGCGCCCAACCGCGCCGCGCGCAGCCTGGCGGGCGGCGAGCAGCTGCGCATCGCACTGATGTTCGACAATCCGTCGGCGTCGTACCTAAGCGAATTCCTGATGGGCGCGCTGGAGGAGGCGAGCCGCGCCGACATCCACCTCGTCGTGCAGAATTGCGAGAATGTCGCCGAGGCCAAGGCGCTGGTCCATCATCTGATCGATGGCGGGATCAAGGGCTTCATCCTGCCCCCGCCCTTGTGCGACGACCAGAGCGTGCTCGATCTCATCACCGATGCCGGTGCGGTCGCGATTGCGGTAGGGCCGGGCAAGGCGAGCGGGTCGCACGCCGCAGTGCTGATCGACGATTTCCAGGCCGCTTATGACATGACACGGCACATCATCGACCTGGGTCACAAGCGTATTGGCTTCATCATCGGCAACCCCGAACAGGTGTCGAGCGGTCGCCGTCTCAACGGGTACAAGGCAGCGCTCGAAGACGCTGGTATTCCGGTGCGCGAGGAACTGATCGCACAGGGCCGCTTCACCTATCGCTCGGGGATGCAGGCGTCGGAGCGGTTGATCTCGGTCGATCCGCGCCCGACCGCGATCTTTGCGTCGAACGACGACATGGCCGCCGCAACCGTCGCGGTCGCGCACCGGCTGCATCTCGACGTGCCCAACGACATCACCGTGTGCGGCTTCGACGACACCG
This sequence comes from uncultured Stakelama sp., assembly GCA_964638925.1. GTDB lineage: Bacteria > Pseudomonadota > Alphaproteobacteria > Sphingomonadales > Sphingomonadaceae > Sphingomonas. Next base: position 5,517 of record CAZWZP010000019.1, read on the forward strand.
CGATGGCGAGTACGATCTGGCCCGAACTGACCACGATCCGCCAGCCGATCCGCGGCATGACCGCCTGGGCGGTGTCAGCGGCGGTACGCATCCTCAAGGCGCGCCGCAATGGCGAGCCGCTTGAGGTCGAGCAGAAAACCTTGCCCTACACGCTGGTGCGCCGCGATTCGGATTCGGCGCCGACGCTCGCGCGCCGTGCCGCGCCTACGCGGGAGCCCTGATGCCTGACGATATTCCCGTGCGGCTGCGCTCGCGCGACTGGTTCGACAACCCCGAACGCTGGGACATGACTGCGCTCTATCTGGAGCGGTTCATGAACTATGGCGTCACGCCCGAAGAGCTGCAGTCGGGCAAGCCGATCATCGGCATCGCGCAATCGGGCAGCGACCTGTCCCCGTGCAACCGCATCCATCTCGATCTCGCCAAGCGCGTGCGCGACGGCATTCGCGACGCGGGCGGTATCCCGATCGAATTTCCGGTTCATCCGATCTTCGAAAATTGCCGCCGTCCGACCGCGGCGCTCGACCGCAACCTCGCTTATCTGGGCCTGGTCGAGTTGCTCAACGGCTATCCGATCGACGGGGTGGTGCTGACCACCGGCTGCGACAAGACCACGCCGAGCCAGGTGATGGCGGCGACCACGGTCGACGTCCCCGCGATCGTGCTGTCAGGCGGCCCGATGCTCGATGGCTGGCATGAGGGCGAACTGGTCGGCTCCGGCACCGTGATCTGGCGCAGCCGCCGCGCGCTGGCGGCGGGCGATATCGACGAGGCGGAATTCCTGCGCCGCGCGACCAGCAGCGCGCCATCGGCCGGACATTGCAACTCGATGGGCACGGCATCGACGATGAACGCGGTGGCCGAAGCGCTTGGCCTGTCGCTCACCGGCTGCGCGGCGATCCCGGCACCCTATCGCGAGCGCGGGCAGATCGCGTACCGCACCGGCCAGCGTATCGTGGAGATGGTGCGCGAGGATCTGCGCCCGTCGCGCATCCTGACGCGCGAGGCGTTCCTCAACGCCATCGCCACCGTCACCGTGTGCGGCGGATCGTCCAATGCCCAGCCGCATATCGTCGCGATGGCGCGCCATGCCGGTCTCGAGCTGGAGCCGGAGGTCTGGTACGATCACGGCTATCATCTGCCCTTGCTGGTCAACATGCAGCCGGCGGGGAAGTATCTGGGCGAACGCTTCCACCGCGCGGGCGGCGTGCCTGCGGCCATGTGGGAATTGCTGCAGGCGGGGAAGCTGCACGGCGATTGCCTGACCGTGACCGGGCGCAGCATCGCCGAGAATCTGGCGGGCGCAGAAAGCAACGACCGCGAGGTGATCCGGCCCTTCGCGGAGCCGTTGCAGGAGAATGCCGGGTTTCTGGTGCTGAGCGGCAATTTGTTCGATTTCGCGATCATGAAGACCTCGGTGATCTCGCCCGAATTTCGCCGCCGCTATCTGTCGCGGCCCGGCGCGGAAAATGTGTTCGAGGCGCGGGCGATCGTGTTCGACGGATCGGACGACTATCACCACCGCATCAACGATCCCGACCTGAACATCGACGCTGACTGCATCCTGGTGATGCGCTCGGCGGGCGTGCTCGGCTGGCCCGGATCGGCGGAGGTGGTCAACATGCAGCCGCCCGATGCGCTGATCCGCGCCGGCGTGAACTGGCTGCCGACCTTGGGCGACGGGCGCCAGTCGGGAACGTCGGACAGCCCCTCGATCCTCAACGCCTCGCCCGAAAGCGCGGCGGGCGGCGGGCTGGCGTGGCTGCGCACGGGGGACACGATCCGCATCGACCTTAACACCCGCCGCTGCGACATGCTGGTTGAGGCCGACGAGATTGAACGGCGCAAGGGCGACGGAATGCCCGCAGTTCCGGCAAGCAATACGCCCTGGGAGCAACTCGCGCGCGAAAAGACCGGGCAATTGGGCGAAGGCGCGGTGCTCGAATTTGCGCTGGAGTATCGCCAGACGTCGAAGACGCTGCCCCGGCATAATCATTGAGGGCGCCGAGCACTCTTTAAGGTTCGTCATGCTGAACTTGTTTCAGCATCCACCGTGCCACCAGCGGCTCAGTCGCCTGTGGATGGGTGGACCCTGAAACAAGTTCAGGGTGACAGTAGAGAAGAGCGGCGCCCCCCCCAATCAACGCACCCGCCTAATCCACCACCAGCTCGAACGAGGTCGGCGTCATGTTCGCCGCGTCGTACAGATTGACCACCGGCGTATCGGCCCAGGCATAGCGCACCCGCGTTGCCGGCTGCCCGTCGCCCATCACGCGAACGCTGCTCCCTTCGACCCGCGCCGCAGCAAAGCGACAGCGCTGCGCGCACAATTCAAAACCGATCGGCGCACCGCTCCAGCTGATCAGCGCACCCTCGACACCGCTGAACGAAACCACCACATCGCCGCCGTCGCGCCGCGCTGCCACCGCCTGCGGCCCTGGCTTGCCGAGGTCCGCGCGCGCGAGGCGCTTGCCCAGCTCATTCTTGTCGGCGGGATGGATATCGGTACGCGATCCGAGGTCGATCGCGGAGACCAGCGCCGTCCCCGGCGTGGCCGCGACGGCGCGCCGCTGCTCGTCGCGTAGCAAGGCCCAGCCGCTCTCGGCCGGATTCGGCGCAGGTGCACCATAGCCCGCCAGCCCGACCACCAGCACCGGCAGCGCCGGATCGCCCGACTGGCGGCGATAGCCGTCGACCAGGCCGCGCAGCCGCACATCATAGCCGGTCTGCCCGGAATCGCTCTCGCCCTGGTACCAGGCGACTCCGCGCAGTCCGATCCCGCCCAGCGGCGCGACCATCGCGTTTCCAATCAGGCCAAGGCCCGCAATATTGTCCCACGGCGGACGCGGCGGGGTGCCCTTGGCCGCGGAAATCCAGTAGCGCCACTGGTCGCCCAGTGGGACGCTCGATCCATCGGACAGGGTCAGCTTCAGCCGCTCGGCCGGACCCATAAAGCCGCCGGTACCATAGCTGTTCCACACCGCGACGACGACCTCGTTCGCTCCGGTCTTCCAGTAACTCCCCGGCACCTTGTAGTCGCGCGGGCTGGACCAGCCGAAGCTGTTGCCGACCGGCTTGCCGTTGACGAACGCCTGATCGCCATCGTCGATAATGCCCAACGAGAGCGTCGCGCCGCCGCGCGCCTGCTCCGCGGTCAGCGTGACCGTGCGGCGGAACCACACCCAGCCGGTAAAGCCCTGAAGTGGTGCCTCACCAAGGCTGTCCCATGGTCCCACGCCCGGTACCGGCGACCACGGGACGGCATCGGGCGTGCGCCACGGTTCGCGCTTTTCCTGCGTGCGCCACCAGTCGATCCAGCGCGGCGCAAAAGCAGTGACGGCGGCGAGCGGGTCGCGGTCGTACACTGCGAGCAAAGCCGCTTCGTCCGCACCATAGATCGCGCGCGTCGCCACCGGATCGAGCCACGCGCGGATCGCGGTACCGCCCCAGGTCGCATCGATCAGGCCGATTGCGACCCCCGGCTCGGCCTTGCGCAACTCGCGCGCCATGTACCAGCAGGCGGCGGAAAATTCCGGTGCCGTCTCGCGCGTCGATGCCTGCCAGCTGACGGGCTCGGCGAACTTCCGCAATGGCCGCGTCGAGGTTGCCTTGGGCACAGTCAGCAGACGCAGCATCGGATCGGCGGCGCTGTTCATCTGATTGTCGAAATCGAGCGCGCGGCGCACCGGCAATTCCATGTTCGACTGGCCCGAACACAGCCAGACATCGCCGATCATCACCCCCTTCGCCTCAACGGCAGCGTCCAGCGTCGCGGCGCGAAGCAGATAGGGGCCACCCGCCTTCATCGCCGGGAAGGTCGCGCGCCACTGGCCGTCCTTGCCCGCCTTGGCCTGCGCAATCGCATCGCCGAGCGTGACGGTCAGGGACATGCCGGGGGCAGCTTCGCCCTCGATCACGATTGGCTTGTCGCGCTGAAGCACGCCCTGATCGCCGATGGCGGGGGCGAAGGCGAGTTGTCCGGCGGCGGGCAGGGGAGCGAGCGCCGTGGCGGCGAGCAACACCGCCGCCCCCTTCACGCGACGTGCGCCCGGGCGAGCGGATGGCCGGGAACGCGTGCCTCGAACGCGAACAGGTCGCCAGCATATGGCTGGGCCGCGCGTTGCTCGGCGTTCAACCCTTGCGCGGCGGTGGTGGCATAGAGCGTGTTCAGCCCCGCGCCGCCAAACGCGAGCTTGGTGACATTGGCGACGGGCAGGCGGACGAACTCGATCTCGCGTCCCGTCGGATCGAAGCGGCGCGCGCCATGGCCAGCGTAAAAGCCGACCCAGACATTGCCCTGCGCATCGGTTATCGACCCGTCGGGATAGCCTTCATCGCCGGTGAAGGTCAGAAAGGGCTGAACGCTGCCGAGCGATCCGTCGTCATGCAGCGGGGCGACCCAGATGCGCCGCCCGATTGTGTCGGTGAAATAGATGCGGTCGCCGGTGGGGGACACAGCAGGGCCGTTGGTGATGCTCACCGGCCCCGGCCCGACCCGGTCGATCTGCCCGGCGTCGAGCCGGTAGAACCAGCCTGTCGCACCGCCTTCCGAATTGTCCATCGACCCGAACCAGACCCGACCCTGTGCATCGGTACAGGCATCGTTGAGGCGATTGCCGGGCAGTGTCGGTTCGACCGCGCGCCAGAAGGTGAAGACGCCCGCGTCGGGGTCGAACCAGTGCAGTCCGCTCTGCAATCCGCACAGCAACCGGCCATTATCGGCGGGCAGCGCCCAGCCAATCTCGCCCGGCGCATCCGCGCTGGTCAGCGCACTGGTCGCTGGATCGAAGCGGTGGAGCTTCTTGCCCTTGATATCGACGAACCACAGGCAGCCGCGCTGCGCATCCCAGACCGGGCCTTCGCCGAGGGTCGCGCCAAGCCGCGCGACGACCCGTGGTTCGTTTACCGCCATCCGGCATCCACCCAATAATTATGCGCTGTACACATGCGCGCGTCGTCGCCGGCAAGGAACGTCGCCATCGCTGCAATATCGGCGGGCTGAATCCGCCCCTTCAGCGCCTGGGCCGACACGATTTCGGCCTCGCCCTCGGGCGTGTACCAGCGTTCCTGGCGCGGCGTCTGGACGTTGCCGGGAACGATGGTGCAGGCGCGGATGCCGTGCGGGCCAAGTTCGCGCGCAAGGCTGCGGGTCAGCCCCTCGATCGCCGCCTTGGCGGTTTGGTACAGCGTCAGGTCGGACAGGCCGAGATGCCAGCTGATCGACCCGAAATTGATGATGACACCGTGGCCGGCCTTTTTCATTCCCGGAACCACCGCCTGCGTGGCGAAGAACAAATGGCGCAGATTGACCGCCATCCGCTCATCCCAATAGGCCGGGGTTACCTCCTCGATTCCGTGGCGGTCGTCGCTCGCGGCATTGTTGAGCAGGATTTCAACCGGCCCGTGGTCGGCAATGATTGCGGCGAGGCACCCCTGCAGCGCCGCGATATCGGTGAGGTCGCACGGGACGAATACCGGAGCATGGGCGGCTTCATGCGCCAGTCGGGTGCCGAGCGCTTCGCCGGCCTCTGCCTGAACGTCGATAAAGCTTACCCGCGACCCCTGCGCGACGAACGCCTCGACCAGCCCCTCGCCGATCCCCGACGCGCCGCCGGTGATCAGCACGTGCCGGTCACGCAGGCTGGGATAAATCGCGCGCATCGCGGCCGATCCGGTGGACTTCTGCAACAAGCTCAATCCCCCGAATAGACCGTTTTGACGGTCGTGTAGAATTCAACTGCCGCGAAACCCTGTTCGCGCGCGCCGTAACTCGACTTGCGCGTGCCGCCGAAGGGCACGTGATAATCGACCCCGGCAGTCGGCAGATTGACCATCACCATGCCGGCGCGGATGCGCTTGCGGAAATCGCGGGCATATTTGTGGCTGGTGGTGACGATGCCCGACGACAGGCCGAACTCGCCCTGGTTGGCGATTTCGAGCGCATGTTCGTAATCCTTGGCGCGGACGGTCGACACGACCGGGCCGAACACTTCCTCGCGGTTGATCGTCATGTCCGGAACGGTGTCGGCGATCAGCGTCGGCGCCATGAAGTATCCTGGCGTGTCGAGCTTGAGCGGATCGGGTCCGCCGCTGGCGACGCGGCCGCCTTCCGCGATCGCCGTGCGGACATAGCGGAGATTCTGTTCGAACTGGCTCTCGCTCGATGCCGGGCCGACCTGCGTGTCGGTTGCGAGCGCGGGGCCGACCTTGAGCGCCTTGGCCCGCTCGGCCAGCGCCGCGACGAAGCGGTCGTGGATCGCGTCCTCGACAATCACCCGGCTCGATGCGGTACAGCGCTGCCCAGTCTGGAAGAAGCCGCCGTCGAGCGCGATCGCCACCGCCTTGTCGAGATCGGCATCGGCCAGAACCACCAGCGGGTTCTTGCCGCCCATCTCCAGCTGCACGCGCGCCTGCCGCATCATCGCGGCCATGCCGACCTTGGCGCCGACGCCCTGCGACCCGGTGAAGCTGATCGCATCGACCTGCGGGTGGTCGACGATCGCCTGCCCGACGCCGCCCTGGCCGAGCACCATGTTGAACACACCCGGCGGCGCACCGCATTCCTGGATGATGTCGGCGAGCGCGCTGGCAACCGCCGGGGTGACGTTCGCAGGCTTGATTACGACGGTGTTGCCGAAGGCGAGCGCAGGCGCGGCCTTCCACGCGGGAATCGCGATCGGGAAGTTCCACGGGGTGATCAGCCCGACCACGCCCACCGCTTCGCGATAGGTCGCAACATCCAGGCCCGGACGGGTCGATTCGAGCGTCAGCCCGTGGCGGCGCAATGCTTCTCCGCCGAAATAGCGGAAGATGCGCGCAGCACGCATCACCTCACCCATGCCCTCGGCGCGGGTCTTGCCCTCTTCGCGCGCGAGCAACTCGCCCAGTTCGGCGGCGCGCGCCATGATCATCGCGCCGACCTTGTCGAGCAGGTCCGCGCGCACCTCGGGCGAGGCCGCAGCCCAGCCCGGCTGTGCGGCGCGGGCGGCCTGAACCGCCAAATCGACGGTTGCAGCATCGCCCGCAGCAAAGGTCGCGACGACCTCATCGGTGTTCGACGGGTTGCGACTCTCAAGCGGGGTATCGACCGCGACGCGCTCGCCATTGATCAGGTGGGTCAGTTTCATGGGCATGTTTCCTGCAAATCAGCTCAAATCCGTTCGGCAAGGCCGCGCCGGACAAGGTCGCGCACGAACGCGCCAATGCCCATGTTCCATATGGGAGCGTCCTTCGACGTCGTCACCGTGTTGGCCAGCGTGCCGAGCCGGGGCGAGGCGATGGTCACACGATCACCGACCTTGTGGGTAAAGCCGCCGCCCGGCACGTCGCGATCCTGCGTCGGCGCGAACAGCGTGCCGAGGAACAGGACGAACCCATCGGGATAATGATGCTCGCTCATCGCCTGCGCCGCGATGTCGAGCGGATCGCGGCTGATCTCGCTCATCCGGCTCGCGCCTTCCAGCCGGAAGCCGTCGCTGCCCTCGATCGTCAGCGCGACATCGGCGCTGCGGACATCGTCGATGGTAAAGCCCTCATCGAACAGGCGGATGAACGGACCGAGCGCGCACGACGCGGTGTTGTCCTTGGCCTTGCCCAGCAGCAGCGCCGAGCGTCCCTCGAAATCGCGCAGATTGACGTCGTTGCCCAGCATCGCGCCGACCGTTTCACCACGGCTCGAAATCGCCAGCACGATTTCCGGTTCGGGGTTGTTCCAGCTCGAATCCGATCGCACCCCGATTGGGGCGTCATGGCCGACCGCCGACAGCACCGGCGACTTGGTAAAGATTTCCGCATCCGGGCCGATCGCGACCTCCAGATATTGCGACCACATCCCGTCCTCGATCAGCGCCGCTTTGAGCGCCGCCGCTTCCTCGGAACCGGGAACGACTGAACGGATCCCGCTGCCGACGCGCTCCTCCAGCCGGCCTCGAATCTCCGCCGCCCGGCTGGCATCGCCGCGCGCGCGCTCCTCGATCACCCGCTCGATCGCCGACACTGCAAAGGTGACGCCCGCCGCCTTGATGCACTGCAGGTCGATCGGGGCGAGCAGCGCCGCGCCTTCGGGCAGGCGCGGATCGGTTGCGTCGAGATCGGCGATATGAGCGCCATGATCGGGCGAGGTCAGGTTGCGTTCGATCGCGCCGACGATGGTCGCCGTGCTCGGCGTCAGGTCGAACAGCGCGCCATCGGCGATCAGCACCGGCACCGGCCCATCGCCCAGATCGAGCCGCCCGAGGAAGCGTCCGGCCCGCCAGTCGTCCGGCAATATGCCCGCAAGCGAGACGGCCATCGCGCTTCACCCCTCCGCCATCATTGTTCTTGATAGCGCTAACATCATGCTCCTATGAAGGTGTCAAGCATCGTGCGGAAAAAACGTCGATGCAGTGGCGGGGAAACCCGTACAGAGCATGAGGAGGGGAGCGGAATGAAGGGTTTGGCCGCCTTGTTGGCGCTGATGATCGCTGCGCCCGTTGCTGCGCAGCAGGGTGCAGCGCGATTCGACTTTGTCGCTTATTCGGGCGACTCCGAAATACGGTCGCTGCCCGCCGGACACTTCGCCAACCCGGTGCTGCCGGGTTTTCGTCCGGACCCGTCGATCGTGAAGGTCGGGCAGGATTTCTACCTCGTCACATCGACCTTTGCCTGGTTCCCTGGGATTCCGGTCTATCACAGCCGCGATCTGGTCAACTGGCGCCAGATCGGCAACGCGATCGACCGCCCGGACATGCTCGATTTCAGCGGGCTGGCGCTGGACCGCGGCGTGTTCGCGCCGACCATCGAATATCATGACGGCACCTATTATATCCTCAATACCTGTGTCGGGTGTCGCGACAATTTCGTGCTGACCGCGAAGGATCCGGCGGGGCCGTGGAGCGGGCCGCACTGGCTGGAGTTCGGCGGGATCGACCCGTCGCTCTATTTCGAGGATGGCCGCGCCTGGATCGTCAACAATGACGCGCCGCCCGGACCGCCGGAATATGACGGCCACCGCGCCCTGTGGATGCAGGAGGTCGACCTTGCGACCTTCAAGATGAAGGGGCCGCGCCATTTGCTGGTCGACAAGGGCGTCGATCCCGCGACCAAGCCGATCTGGGCGGAGGGGCCGCATATCTACAAGGTCGATGGCTGGTACTATCTCTCGGCGGCCGAGGGTGGCACGGCGGATCAGCACGCCCAGACCATCTACCGCTCGTGTAACCTCACCGGTCCCTACACGCCCGGCCCGGTCAATCCGATCATGACGCAACGCGATCTGCCCGAAGATCGCCCGAACCCGGTGCAGGCCACGGGTCACGCCGATTTCGTCAAGCTCGACGATGGCAGCTGGTGGGCGGTGTTCCTGGCCACCCGCCCGTTTCGGGGACAGGAGACGCTGCTGGGGCGGGAGACCTTCCTGCTGCCGGTAACGTGGAAGGACGGCTGGCCGTCGATCCTGCCGCCGCGCACCCCGCTGCCCGCGACCGTCGCGCGCCCGCACCTGCCCCCCTCGCCCGGCGAAGCGCGCGACTGGCGCGATGAGTTCGATGCTCCGAAACTTGGCGATGACTGGCTGATGCTGCGCACACCCAAGGGCAAGCCATGGTGGCGCATCGCCGATGGGGCGCTGACGCTCGATGCGCGCCCGGTTGCGGCCGGTGCGCTGGCCCAGCCCAGCTATCTCGGCAAGCGGATGCGCCATGCCAAAGCGAGCTGGACGACGCGCGTGTCGTTCGATCCTAAAAACGCGTCGGAGCGCGCGGGCTTGCTCGCGGTGGCGAATGAGAATCACTTGATGTTCGCGGGGCTGGAAGGCGACAAGCTCGTCGTGCGTCGGCGGATTTCACAGGATGAGCCTGAGAATGGCGTGGTAATTGCCTCGGCCCCTCGGGGCGGTGCGACAAAGGTTGAGTTGAAGCTGAGCTTCGACAACGGCGTGGCGCAGGCCGAATGGCGTCCGGTTGGCGACACCGCATGGCACAGCATCGCGCGCGACATCGACGTCTCGCGCCTCGCCACGATCCATGCCGGGCTGTTCATGGGGCTGGTCGTCGGACCGCACGCGGCGTCGGGAACGCCATGACCGATCCGGTGCGCGTCGTCATCGTCGGGGGCGGGACCGCGGGGTGGATGACTGCATCCGCACTCGCGCGGTTCCTGCCCGGCGTGGCCGATGTGCGCCTGATCGAATCCGAGGAAATCGGCATTGTCGGGGTGGGGGAGGCGACCCTCCCGCATCTGCGCGCCTTTCTCCAGCGTCTCGGCATTCCCGAAGCGGAGATGATGCGCGCGACCAACGCGACCTATAAACTCGGCATCGATTTCCGTGATTTCGGCAAGCTGGGCGACCGCTATATTCACCCCTTCGGCGCCTATGGCGTCGATCTCGCAGGGGTCGGCTTCCACCATTATTGGCTGCGCGCGCGGGACGAGGGGAGCGCGCGTCCGATCGAGGAGTATTCGCTCCCAATCGTGGCGGCGCGGGCCAATCGCTTTGCGTTGCCCCCGGCCGATGGCGACTTCCTGTCAACCAGCTATGGCTGGGCCTATCAGTTCGATGCGACGAAGCTGGCGCCGATTCTGCGCGGCTATTCGGAGGCGCGCGGGGTCACGCGAACCGAGGGGCGCGTTACCGGCGTCGAGCGCGACAGTGAGAGCGGCGACGTCACCGAACTTGTGCTGGAGAGCGGCGAGCGCGTTGCGGGCGACCTGTTCATCGACTGTTCGGGCTTTCGCGCGCTGCTGATCGGCGGGGCGATGGATGCGGCGTGGGAGGACTGGTCGCACTGGCTGCCGTGCGACCGTGCCGCCGCGCTGCCCGCTACCCGCGTGGACGGGCCGATCGAGCCGTACACGCGCGCGACCGCAATGACGGCCGGCTGGCGCTGGCGCATCCCGCTGCAGCATCGCGTCGGCAATGGCTATGTCTTTTCGAGCAGCTTCCTGTCGGAGGATGCAGCGTGCGACACGATCCTCCGCGCAGTTGAGGGGACGCCGCTCGCGGACCCCCGCATCCTGCGCTTCCGCGCCGGACGGCGGCGTGAAAGCTGGGTCGGCAATGTCGTCAGCATCGGCCTCGCCAGCGGGTTCCTCGAGCCGCTCGAATCGACCAGCATCCATCTCGCGCAAATGGCGGTGATGCGGCTGATCGAGCTGTTCCCCGAACGGCAGATCGACCCCGCCGACCGCGCCGCGTTCAACGCGACGGTCGATTATGAATATGACCGCGTCCGCGACTTTCTGATCCTCCATTATCACGCGACGGCGCGCGACGATTCCGACTTCTGGAATCATGTCCGCACGATGGATCTGCCCGACAGTCTGGCCGGTAAGCTGGAGCTGTGGCGCGAGACTGGCCGAATCGAGAAATATGGCGAGGGGCTGTTCCTCGAACCCAGCTGGGTCGCGGTGTATCTGGGGCAGGGGATGATCCCGGCCCGCCACGATCCGCGCGCGGACAATCCCGCACCCGCCGCGCTCACCCGCGCGCTCGACGATATCGCCGACACGATCCGCAGCCGGGTTGCTGCGATGCCCGATCACGAAGCGGCACTGCGCGCGCAGGGCGCATGGGGGGCGGCATGAGCGGTCCTGCCAGCGTCGCGGTGCTGGGCAGCGGCGTGGTTGCGCTGTCCGCCGCCATCGCCTTTCGCCGCGCGCTGCCGGCCGCGCGGATCACTTTGGTCGAGCGCCCGGCCGATCCCCGATCGCTGCTCGACCGCATCGGTGCGGCAACGCTGGCAATCGACGCCTTCCACCGCGCGATCGGGCTCGACCAACAGCTCTTCATCCGCCGCACCGGCGCGGTCGCGATTCATCGCGTCACGCTGAACGGCGAACCGCTCGGCGCGCCCGGCGCGATCCCGCATGTCGAAGGCGTCGCCCTGCACCAGCTGTGGTTGCGCAGTCTGGTCGAGCGGTCCGAGACGACGCCGGGCTGGGCTACGCTGACCGCGCCCGGAGCGGAGCCGTTCGGGGTTCGCTTCGATATGGCGGCCTATGCGGCACTGCTTGCCGAGATGGCGGCGGCGTTGGGGATCGTGCGGGGCGCGGCGGACGATGCCGAACTGTTGCTCGATTGCACGGCGCCGGGTGCGGATTGGATCAGTGCTTCGCTGCCCAGCATCGTTGCTCAGCCAATCGCCCCCGGCGGCCCCGAGGGCGAGACAGTGACGACCGGCGACGGCGCGGTGGACTGGCAGGCACCGCCCTGGGGCTGGCGGCTGACGCACGGGGCGGGGCTGCCGCCCGGTCGCCATCCGATGCCCCGCTCCGGGCGCACCATTGCGCTCGGCGAAGCGGCGCTCGTCGCGGAAAGTTTTGATGGCCATGAGCTCTCTGCGGCCCATGCCGATATCCTGCGCGCAATCGAATTCATGCCACACGCCGAGCCGAGCGCGCGCGAGGCGGTCGAGTATAACCGCCGCACCGCCATCGCGCACGAACGGGTTCTCGATTGGGCGACCGAGCGCTGGGGCGTCTCGGCGACCGACAATCTCGCTGCTCTGCGCGCCGGATTTGCCGCACGCGGTCGCATCCCCTATCGCGACTGGGACCCTGTCACCCCCGGCGAATGGGTCGGTTGGTGGTTCGCGTGCGGGGTTCGCCCCGTCCGTATCGACCCAACCGCCCGCGCGCTATCCGACGACCAACTGATCCGCATCCTGGAGAGGACTAGATGAAACGATTGATGCTCCTGGCGCTTGGCGCCGCGCTGGCCGCCCCGCTGGCGGCGCAGGAAAGCCCAGTGAACCCCGAAATCTGGCCGAGCCCGGCGTGGCCGCAGCAGACAGACAACGCTGTCGAAGCGAAGATCAAGGCGCTGATCGCGCGCATGTCGGTCGAGGAAAAGGTCGGCCAGATCGTGCAGGCTGACATTGGCAGCGTCACCCCGGCGGATGTGCGCACCTATCATCTCGGCTCCGTCCTCAATGGCGGCAGCAGCGGCCCCTATGGCGATGATTTCGCGCTTGCGCCGAAATGGCTTCAGCTGGCCGACGAATTTTACGAAGCGTCGGTCGACAAGAGTGGCGGGCGCGTCGGCGTGCCGATCATCTGGGGGACCGATGCCGTCCACGGCCACAGCAACATCATCGGTGCGACGCTGTTCCCGCACAATATCGGCCTCGGCGCGATGCGCGATCCCGATTTGATCGAGAAGATCGCGCAGGCCACCGCGCTCGAAATCCGCGCGACCGGTCAGGAATGGACCTTCGCCCCGACCGTCACCGTCCCGCGCGATTTTCGCTGGGGCCGCGCTTATGAGGGGTATTCTTCCGATCCCACGCTGGTCGCCTCCTATGTCGAGCGGATGGTGCGCGGGCTGCAGGGGCCGGGCAACGGCACCAACCTCCTCGCCGGCCCCTATGTCCTCGCTTCGACCAAGCATTTCCTTGCAGATGGCGGGACGCATGAAGGGCGCGATCAGGGCGATGCGCGGATCAGCGAGATCGAGCTGCGCGACATCCACGGCGCGCCCTATATCCCCGCGATCGAGCAGGGGGTGGCGACGGTGATGGTCAGCTTCTCCAGCTGGAACGGCACCAAGATGACCGGGCATAAGGGTCTGCTGACCGATGTGTTGAAGGAGCGCATGAACTTCGGCGGCTTCCTCGTCTCCGACTGGAATGCGCACGGCCAGGTCGAAGGCTGCACCAACGCGTCGTGTCCGAAAGCGGTCAATGCCGGGCTCGACATGTATATGGCGCCCGACAGCTGGAAGCCGCTGTGGCATTCGCTGGTCGCGCAGGTGAAGTCGGGCGAAGTCCCGATGGCGCGGCTCGACGACGCGGTCGCGCGTATCCTGCGGGTCAAGATGCGGCTGGGCCTGTTCGAGGCGGGGAAGCCGTCGACCCGCAAATATGCCGGCGACTGGTCGCTGCTGGGCCATGCCGACCACCGCGCGGTCGCGCGTGACGCGGTGCGCAAGTCGCTGGTGCTGCTCAAGAACAATGGCTCGCTGCTGCCGGTGAAGGCGGGCGCGCATGTGCTGGTCGCGGGCGATGCCGCCGACGATAGCGGGCGTCAGGCGGGCGGCTGGACGCTGACCTGGCAGGGTACCGGGGTGAAGAACGACCAGTTCCCCGGCGCGACCTCGATCTGGAAGGGTCTGGAAAGCGCGGTGACCGCGACCGGCGGCAGCGCCGAGCTGGTTGCCGACGGAAAGTTCGCCAAAAAGCCCGACGTCGCGATCGTGGTGTTCGGCGAAACGCCCTATGCCGAATTTCAGGGCGACCTCAAAACGCTCCAGCTGCGCCCCGAATTGCGCAAGCCCTATGAGACGATGAAGAAGCTCAAGGCGCAGGGCATCCCGGTGGTTGCGGTGATGGTCACCGGCCGCCCGCTGTTCATGAATCCCGAACTCAACGCCGCCGACGCGTTCGTCGTTGCGTGGCTGCCCGGATCGGAAGGGGCGGGGATCGCCGACCTGTTGGTCCAGCGCAAGGATCGCCGCGCGCCCTATGACTTCACCGGCAAGCTGCCCGTCGCCTGGCCCGCCACCGCGCGTGCCGATGGCCCGACTTTGTTTCCCTTCGGCTATGGCCTGACGCTTGCCGGTGGCCCGGCGGCATGGAAGCCGCTGTCCGAGGATAGCGAAGTCCCCGACGAGGATGCCGGCAATGTCTATTTCGCCGGCGGAGTCCCCCCGGCGTCCTGGTCTTTGCTGGTCTATGGCGATCCGGCGGATTCAACGCGGATCACCACCGTTCCCGCCGTCGCGGCGAGCGGGCGCGTGCGGGTGACTGCGGTCGACCATGTCGTGCAGGAAGGCGCGCGCCGCTTCGCCATCGCCTCGGGCACCGCCGATGTCGCGCTCGCGACCCAGGCGCCGCTCGACCTGACGCGCGAAACCAATGGCGATGTCATGCTGGTCGCGACGATGCGGGTCGATGCCAAGCCCGCCGGGGCGCTGCATTTCCGCATGGGCAATGCCGCAGTGCGCGCGACCCCGGTCGAGGGTGCGAAGATCGGCGACTGGATTAGCTATGGCGTTCCGCTCAAATGCTTCGCCGCGGGTGGGGCTAATCTGGGCCGGGTCGAGGCGCCGTTCGTGCTGCGCAGCGAGGGGGCGTTTACGTTTAGCCTCTCGCGGGTTGCTTTGGGGACTGCGGCAGATCAGGTCGTCGCCTGCCCGTAGCTATCCCATTTCGTCACCCCGGCCTTGAGCCGGGGCCCAGCTTCTTCGGGTGATCGAGGCAGCTGGGCCCCGGGCCGCGCCCGGGGTGGCGAGATTTTGGACCTCGTTCGATTCGCTATCGCACCATTGCCGCGATCTGGTCGGCATGGTGGGGGAGCTTCCCCGCCACATCGGCATAGGTCGCGGCGATCTGGCGCATCGCCGCGATCACGCGGGCATCCTCCATTGAATCGACTAGCGGGTCGTGCCCCTCAGGCATGATCCCTTGGCCGATCAGTACCGCGACCCAGCTCGGCACGCCGAACAGGTCATGGTCATAGCGGCGGATGCGCCCGCGCTCGCGCCACAGTTCCAGCTTGGCGGCGAGGCTGTCGGGTACCGCCATTTCACCCACATGCCGCCAGAACTCGGTGTCGCGCCGCTCGGTGGCTTTGTAATGCAACACGATGAAATCGCGCACATATTCATAGGCCTCGTGCATCAGCCGGTTATATTCACTGCGCCCCGCCGCGCCCATGGAGCGGTCGGGGAACAGCCACATCAGCTTCGATATGCCGGTCTGGATCAAATGGATGCTGGTCGATTCGAGCGGCTCGACGAACCCGGCGGACAGGCCCAGCGCGACGACATTCCCCTCCCATTGCTTCTCCCGCACGCCTGCGGTGAACGACAGGGCGCGCGGCGCATCGGTCGCGGGTGCGTCGAGATTCGCCAGCAGCGTTTCGCGCGCCGCCTCCTCGCTGCCGAACGCGCTCGCATAGACGATGCCGTTGCCGGTGCGATGCTGCAGCGGGATGCGCCATTGCCAGCCAAACTCATGCGCGGTGGAGCGCGTGAGCGGAGTCAGCGGATCGGCACGCTCGCACGGAACCGCGATCGCGCGGTCGCACGGCAGCCAGTGCGACCAGTCGTGATAGCCGACCCCCAGCGCGTCGCCGAGCAGCAGGCTGCGAAAGCCCGAACAGTCGATGAAGAAATCGCCCGCGACACGGCGGCCATCATCGAGCACGACGGCGGCGACGTGGCCGTTCGCGGGATCGCGCTCGACCGATGCGATCTTCCCCTCGACGCGCTTCACGCCTCCCGCTTCGGCCCGGCGGCGGAGGAATGCGGCGTAGAGGCCGGCATCGAAATGATAGGCATAGGCCATCCCGCCCAGTGGCGAGCGCGGGTCGGCGGCAGGATGGGCAAAGCGGTCGCGCCGCGCGGCCTGTGCCGCGATCCAATACTCCTCGAGCGGGCCGATGCGGTGCTTCAGCCAATATTGGTGGAACGCGACGCCCTCGAAATCATGCCCTAATTCGCCGAAGGGATGCATGTACCGGTCGCCTTGCCGGCCCCAGTTGACGAATTCGATGCCCAGCTTGATCGTCGCACCGGTGGCACGCACGAACTCGCGCTCGTCGATGCCCAGCCGGTGATTGAACTCGCGGATCGGCGGGATCGTCGCCTCGCCCACCCCGACCGTGCCGATCGCATCGGATTCGACCAGGGTGATGCGTCGCTTGCCATCGTTGAGGAAGCGCGCAGCGGCGGCAGCCGCCATCCACCCCGCGGTCCCGCCGCCGACGATGACGATGCTGGAGACGGGCGCGTTCATGCCGCCTCGCTACCAGCTTCCCGCCTCCGCTGCGACATTCAGTTGCCCGACGGGTTCAGCACCGCCTCTTCGCGAATGACATAGACCGGCCCGACCTCGATCTCCTGCCGCGCGCCGCCGGTGTGGATCGCGAGCTGCGCCGCACCCTTGGCGATGTCCATCGGGGCTTGGGTGCGGAACTGGTAAAGCCGCCAGTTGGGGCCGACCTGAATTTGCTTGTCGAGGAAGCCGTCATAGGGCGCGGCGTTCTTCTGGATGCGCACCGACAACAGTCCCTGACCGTCTGCCGTGCCCGCTGACAATGTGCGGGCGAGCACCGCGACGAGCAGCACGTCGCCGTCCTTGATCTCCTCGTCCAGCGTGATGCTCGCGCCCGAAGCATAGGGTGCGGCTCCGGCGGTCGCGACGCTGAACAGCGTGCCGACGCGGCCATAGACGTTGGTCACCGTCGCCTTGGTCGTCTGCCCCGCGCCGTGGAAACCCCAGTCGCGATTGGCGGGATCGTTGAGCATCTTGCCCTTGTCCTTGAGCTGCGGGGGCAGCTCGGGATCGGGCGCGGCGGCGGCTTCGACGCGCTTCACCGTGCGGATGCTCGTCGCGCCTTCGACCACGATGACCTGACCGATCTCGATGGTCTGCTTGGCTCCGGCAAGCTGGAGGCCGACCACCGCCTGTCCGGTCGGCAGCGCCTTGTCGGACCGTGCGGTGACTTCGTACAGCGCCCATTCGCTGCCGATATCGAGCATTGTGTCGCCAAAGCCCGCATAGGGCGCAGCATTCTGCTGGAACCGCACGCCGATCTTGCCCTTGCCGCCGGGAGCCTCGGACTTCACCGTGCGGGCGTAGAAGGCGACCGTGACGTCGCGTCCGACCGCGATACCGCGCCGGATCGGCACGTTCGCGCCGCTGTCATAGATGTTCGCGCCCGCGCGCGGCACCTCGACCCGCACCGCCGCCCCGCCGCCGGGAGTGGCGGGGTCCTGCACATTCCTGGTCTTCTGCTCGGCGCCATAGAAGCTCCAGTCCATCCGCGATGGATCGTTGATCAGTGTGCCGGGCAACGCATCGTCGAGCGCCTGAAGCTCCGGCGTTGGCTGCGCCTCCTGTGCGGAAGCGGGCGCGAGCGCGGTCAGCGCGACCGCGACCATCAGTGCGCGCTTCATTCCGGCAGCCCCATCGCGCCGCGCAGACCCGGAAGCCATTGCTTCTTCTCCTTGTCGTAAAATGGGAAGGTGTTGCTGTACGCCCAGGCGCACATGCCAATGTCCATCGGCCCGAACGCGGCGGTGACGGCGCGGTGATAGGCGACGCGCTGGTCGAGGCTGGTCGTGGTGTGCGCGCCCGTTTCACCCATGAACGGCGTCTTGCCGGTGCGCGCGACATAAGCGCGGATCTTCTCGACATCGCGCTTCAGGCGCAATGCATCCTCGGCGGTGCCATAGCTGCGGCCGACCGGCGGGGCGGGGTTCACCCAGCTTGCGCCCTGATGGGTGAAGTCGAACGGCTCGTAATAGTGAAAGGTCGGGACGATATGCGGGTCCTCGGGCAGCGGCAAAGTCGCGAGGCTGTCGATTCCGCTCCAGAACTCGCCGCCGATAATGACCGGGCGGTCGGGGTTGGTTTCGCGGATCGCCTTCAACGCTGGGGTCAGCACCGCGAGCAGATTGCTGTGGTTGAACTTGTCGTGCGGCTCATTCTCGATCTCGAACCACACATGGTCGCGCGGCATGTCGGCAAAGCGCGCCGCGATCTGTCGCCACATTGCCGCCAGTTGCGGCGCGCTGCCCAGCGGATCCTTGTGGATCGCCTCGAAATGATGGCTGTTGAGGATGACGTTCAGCCCCGCCGCGCGCGCCTGTTCGACGGCGCTGCGGACGCGCTTCATATAGGCGTCGTCGATCTTGAAGTCCGGCCCCGGCCCGGCATGGGTGTCCCAGCGCACGGGAAGGCGCACGGTCTTGAACCCCGCCTTGGCGATGATCGCCATATCGTCATCGGCCAGCGGCTTTCCACCCCAGGCGGATTCGGCCGGCGGCTCGAACGTGTTGCCGATGTTGATGCAGATGCCGACCGGCAATTTGTCCGTGCGGGCGGGCGTTGCCTGCGGGGCCGCGGCAAGCAGGGCGGCGAGCGCCAACGGGCCCATCATGCGCATCTCTCCTCAAAGCTCCGGCCACTAGCGGGCCGTGTTCGAGTCGATTGGTAGCGCTATCACACAACGCCGGTCAATCGCGCTTTTAGGCGATCCTTTCGGCCATCATGGAATGCGTATGGCACCCGCTGCGCGCAACGCCGCGATGGTCGGAAACCCATCGACCGCCATCAGCAGATCGGCCTCGGCCAGGATCGATCGCAGGACATGCGCCGCCCCCTCTGCACCGCCCAGCGCGAGGCCGTAGCAATAGGGCCGACCCACGCCGACCGCAGTCGCGCCCAGCGCCAGCGCCTTGGTGACGTCGCTCCCCGATCGGATCCCTGAATCGAACAGCACCGGCACGTCGCCCGCCGCCGCGACCACATCGGGCAACAGGTCGATCGCGGCGATCCCGCCATTGGCCTGTCGCCCGCCATGGTTGGAGCAATAGATGCCGTCCGCCCCCTCATCGATCGCACGCCGCGCATCGTCGGGATGGCAGATGCCCTTGAGGATGATCGGCAGCTTGGTCAGCGAGCGCAGCCACTTCATGTCGGCCCAGGTCAGCACCCGCCCGAACGTCGCGGCCCAGGTCATCACCGCCGCACGCGGGTCTTCCGACACGGGCTTGGTCAGCATCTGCTGGAAACGCGGGTCGGACCAGTAGTTGGACAGGACATGCCCGCGCAGCTGCGGGAAATTCGCGGTATTGAGGTCGCGCGGCCGCCAGCCGGTGACCCAGGTGTCGAGCGTCACGACAACCGCCTTGTATCCCGCCGCCTCGGCCCGGCTGACCAGACTGGCGGCGAGTTCGGGATCCTTGGGCGTGTAGAGCTGGAACATCCCCGGCGTGTCGCCCATCGCGGCGGCGACATCCTCCAGCGGATCGTTGGTCAGCGTCGAGACGGTCAGCGGCACCCCGGTCAGCGCGGCGGCGCGCGCGGCGGCGATGTCGCCATGCCCGTCCTGCGTGCACATCCCCGCAACCCCGACCGGGGCCATGAACAGCGGGGAGGGCAGCTTCATCCCCAACAGTTCGACCGACAGGTCGCGGGTCGAGCAATCGACCATCATGCGCGGGATGATACCCCAATGGCGGAAGGCATCGGCGTTGGCCCGCTGTGTCTGCTCGTCGCCGCACCCGCCCTGGACATAGGACAGCAAGGACGGTGCCATCGCCGCCTCGGCGCGCTGTTCGAGGGTCGCGAAATCGACCGGGATCGTCGGGACCACGCCTTGCAGGCCGGCGAAATAGATCTGGTTCTGGAAATCGCCGTAATGCGGCATCGTGTCCTCCCCTGCTGCCCCTCGCTTTGCGCGAGGTAGCTGGCGCGCCCGGCAGGACTCGAACCTGCAACTCCAAGCTTAGAAGGCTCGTGCTCTATCCAGTTGAACTACGGGCGCGCGTATTGCTGCCGTTAGCGCGGATTGCGCGGGCCGCAAACCGCGATCATAGTTTGCGCTTGCAATCGAGGGGGCAGCGATGAGCGACGGGGCGGCGCCGGTACGAATCAATGCGGGGCAGGTCGCAGGCGGGCATTTCCGTTACTACGACTATGTGATGGCGGCGTTCTGCGTCATCCTCGTCCTGTCCAATGTGGTGGGCGCGGCGAAGGTCGCGACGCTGGGTGGGCTGACCTTTGGCGCAGGCATTCTGTTCTTCCCGCTCTCCTATGTCATCGGTGACGTGCTCACCGAAATCTACGGATACGCCCGTGCGCGCCGGGTGATCTGGGCCGGATTCGCCGCGACCTTTTTTGCCGCCGTCATGTGCTGGGTGATCGTCGCCATGCCCCCCGCGCCCGGCTGGGAGGGGCAGGAGGTTTATGAAGCCGCGTTCGGCCAGGTCTGGCGCATCGTCGGCGCGTCGATGATCGCCTTTTGGGCGGGCGAGTTCGTCAACTCCTATGTCCTAGCCCGGATGAAGCTGTGGACGCGCGGCAAGCATTTGTGGAGCCGCACGATCGGATCGACGGTGTTCGGCCAGGGCATCGACAGCCTGATCTTCTACCCGCTCGCGTTTCTCGGCGTGTGGACCACCGAGCAGGTGCTGACGGTAATGGTCACCAACTGGGGGCTGAAGGTGTTGTGGGAGGTCGTGCTGACCCCCGTCACCTATGCCGTGGTCGGGTTCCTGAAGCGCCGCGAGGGCGTGGATGTGTTCGACGAGGGCACGGATTTCACCCCGTTCCGCACCCGCGTCTGACTGCGTGCTCGATCTGTTTCAGGACAGCAAACAATGGCTGGTCGACTGGACCGGACTCGCCCGCGACGGGCTGCACGTCCATGTCGGACTGATCGTCTTCTTCGCCGCCGCATTGATCTTCCGCTGGCCGCTGCGCAGCTGGAAGCCATGGGCCGTGGCCTTGGCGATCACGCTGGCCGGCGAGGCCTGGGATATCCGCGACACGCTCGCCGCCGGGCGCCGCGTGCGCCTCAACTCTAATTGGCAGGATGTGTGGAACACGATGCTGTGGCCGACGGCGATCCTGATCCTCGCCCGCACGACGCGGTTGTTTGGCTCGACATCACAGCAGCAATAGCCTTTTGACAAATCGCAAAGCACGCGGTCTTCAGCCGCTGCATCGTCGCTCCCGACAAAGGAGACCGACGATGAACATGCCGCTGCACCAGACCGCATTCGTTCAGGCGACGCCGATGCCGCGCACGCGTGGCGCGCATGTGTTCGACCTGCACCCGGCGCTGCATATCGGCGTGTTTGCGGGCTTCTTCGCCTATCTCGGCATCATGTGGGCGGCGTTCGGGGAGAAGGGGCTGGCGATCCCCTTCGTGATCTTCGGCGTCTTCCTTGCCGCTGCCTTCATCGTGCCCGGCTGGTGGGCCCGCGTCGCGCCGGGCGAGGGGCGCGCGCCCAGCTTCGCCGATTTCGTCGAGCATGGGCTGCCGACCGGATCGGGCCATCTCGGCGCCGGCGGGGCGACCGTCCAGGTGATGATCATGCCGGTCATGCTGATGATCTGGGGCCTGATCGTCGCCGTGATCCGCTTCGCGGTCTGACCAACTAACCTCCCCCTCCGGCGGGTGGACCTAAGGGTTCGCCCGCTTTTCTTTTATCCGGCGGCGAGTTCGTTCAGAGCAGCGCGGTCGCGAATCACGATACCATGGCTGCCCTGCCGCGCGATCACGCCCGCCGTCTCCAGCGCGGTCAGCGTGCGGCTCACCGTCTCGATCGTGATGCCGAGCAGCTGCGCCATCTCGCCGCGGGTCAGTGGCAGGTCGAAGCTGTCGGCATCGTGGCACGGTGCCGGGCTGGCGGCGCGGGCAAAGGCCAGGATCAGTGCGGCGACGCGCCCCTTGGCCTGGCGCTTGGAGATCAGGTCGATCAACGCGCGGCTCTCGTCCAACTCGCGGCTCACCTCGGCAAGTAGCCGACGGGCGAGTGCAGGGCGGGTGTCACTCAGCGCGGCGACATGCGACGCGGGAAACAGGCACGCCTCGCTGTCGGTCAGTGCAGTGACGTGCAGCGTTGCGGTCGGCGCGAACAGCTGGCCGAGCATCCCCGCCGGGTGGACCAAAGCGACGATCCGCTCGGTTCCGTCGCGGTCGATGGTCGACATCTTCGCTGCGCCGCGCGTGAGGGTCGCGCAGACGGTTGCCGAATCGCCCGCCGCAACGATCGTCTCACCGCGCGCGTAACGGCGGTGGTGTCCGATCCGGACCAGTTCGCCGCGATCCTCGGGCGACAAAGCGGAGCAGACGGCGCGATCGGCGACCGGACAGGTGTCGCAAACGATCGGGGCCGGGCCGCTCACTGCCTCACGCCACCGCTTCGAGCAGCCCTTCGAACAGGCGGCGGCCGTCGCTGCCGCCATGCGCGGCTTCGATCTTGCGTTCGGGGTGCGGCATCATGCCCAGCACATTGCCGCCGGCATTGACGATGCCCGCGATCCGCCGCGCGCTGCCATTGACGTCGCTAGCATAGCGAAACGCAACGCGCCCCTCGCCCTCAAGCTGGTCGAGCGTCGCGGCGTCGGCGAAGTAATTGCCGTCATGATGCGCGACCGGGATCGAGATGGTCTCGCCCGCATCATAGCGGCTGGTGAAGATCGACTGGCTGTTCTCGACCGTCAGCGCGACGTCGCGGCATACGAAGTTCAGGCCGGAGTTGCGCATCAGCGCGCCGGGCAGCAGGCCGGTCTCGGTCAGCACCTGGAACCCGTTGCAGATGCCGATCACCGGCACGCCGCGATTGGCCGCATCGACCACCGCGCGCACCACCGGCGAGCGCGCCGCGATCGCGCCGCAGCGCAGATAGTCGCCATAGGAAAAACCACCGGGCAGCGCGATCAGGCCAAGCCCGTCGGGCAATTCGCTCTCGCCATGCCAGACCATCGCCGGCTTGGTCCCGGTCACGCTCTCGATCGCCACCGCCAGGTCGCGGTCGCAATTCGATCCCGGGAAGACGATGACTGCGGTTTTCACTGCTTTTCCACCCGATAGTTTTCGATCACCGTGTTCGCGAGCAGCTTGCTGCACATCGCGTCGATGTCCGCGTCGCTGGTGTCGTCGGCGACGTCGAGTTCGATCAGCTTGCCGACGCGCACTTCGCCGACACCGGCAAAGCCGAGCGAGCCGAGTGCATGTTCGATCGCCTTGCCCTGTGGGTCCAGCACGCCGTTCTTGAGGGTGACGACGATGCGCAGCTTCATGGGTGTTCCTCCGGGGATGTGCCGCGCCCTATGGGCCGAACGCCACGCCGGTTCAAGATTTCATCGCCCATTTACCGTCGTGCGCGACACTCGGCTTCGCCGAGTCGCCATGGTGAAGGCGCGCCCGGCTTGGAGTAAAAGCGTCATGGCATTTCTGGCGATCGCCCTGTTCGTCGCGCTGGCCGCGTTCGGCAGGGACTATTTCGGGTGGAGCGACCCGAGCGGGCAGGTTCAGATCGCGCTGATCTGTTCCTTCATCTTCGGGATCATCGCGGGGTTGAAGGCGAAGGGGTAGGGGCGTCTTTGGTTTGGCGGCGCCGGCCCGCTCCCCCACCCGGCCACCCATTTCAGAATATCCTGCCGATGGGTGGC
>CAZWZP010000020.1:0-12092 GCA_964638925.1 uncultured Stakelama sp.
CGAGGCTGTAGAATTCGGGCGCCGATGCCGCATCGACCTGTCGCGCGCCGTGCATGTTCAGCACGATCTTGTCGGCGTTCCAATAGGTAAACAGGTTCATCCCCACCGCGACCAGCAGCGCGATGATCATGCCCCCGCGCCCGCCGATGGTGAAGCCCAACGCCATGAACAGGGCGGTCAGCGCCGCCAGCAACATCGTCGTCTTGAAACCGTTCACTTGGATTCGATCCTTTCACACCCCAATGTGGGAAATGCCACGTCCCGCTTCAATCGAGGAACCATCATGGGCACGCGTCCCCCACATGTGAAGCCGCCCGCCTATCTGTCGAAAAGCCCGCCGCTGCCCAAACCGGAAGTGGGGAAGAAGGCGGAAACCGACCCGCTCGGCAAGGATCCCACCCGCTATGGCGACTGGGAGCTGAAGGGCATCGCGATCGATTTCTGAAACGCGGGCGGAACGAAGGTGGCGGGCCGCGCGTCGTGCGGCGATGACCGCGCCGTCCCGCACCCTGATGATTCGGATCGCCATTGGCATTGCCGCGACGCTCCTGCTGCTGCTCCTCGTGCTCGCGATGCTGCCCTGGGGCGCGTTCAAGGGGCGGGCGGAACGGGCGCTGACGGCGCAGATCGGTGCGCCGGTCACGATCGGGGCGATCGAGCGGCGCGGACTTTTTTCCTTTTCGCCGCTGCTCGACATTCGCGACCTTCGCATTGCCCAGCCGGATTGGGCAGGGGCCGGCGAGATGGTGCGGGTCGAGCGCGTCACCGTGCGGCTGCCGGTGCTGCCGATCCTGACCGGACGCTTTGCGCCCGAGCCGGTCGAGGCGGTGAATGGGCGCATCGTGCTGATTCGTGCGAAGGACGGGCGCAAGAGTTGGGAGCGCGAACGCGAGCGCAGCAGCGGCGGTGGCAGCGGGCTCGACCGGCTGGCGGTGCGCAACCTTGTCCTCGACTATCGCGATGCGAAGCAGGACCGGCGCGCGACGCTGCGGATCGATTCGGATGGATCGGGCTTTCGTGCGGGTGGCGACGGCGCGCTGGGCGATGAACCGGTACGCATCCAGGTCGCCGGCGACCCCGTGGCGGGGCGCAAGCGCTGGGGTTTTCGCGCGACCGTGGTGGGACCGCGCACCCGGATCGAGGCTGATGGCGCGATGGCGGCTCCGTTCAACACCCGCGACATGGCCTTTGCGATCAACGCCCGCGGCAACGACCTGCTCGACATCGATCGGGTGATCGAGGCGGGGCTGTTCGGTACCCAGCCGGTGGCGCTGACCGGACAGGTGTCGCGCAAGCGTGATCAGTGGCGGATCGAGCGGCTCGCCGGGACGATCGGGCAGTCGCGCCTGTCGAACGCATCCGCGACCGTGGACAAGAGCCGGCCCGGACGGACGCGGATCGAGGGCGATGTCGTGCTCGCCACGCTCGCCTTTGATGATCTCGCCAATGATCGCGGGCTGGCGATCGCCGCCGCGCGCCGCGCGCGACTGGGCGACCGGCTGGTGCCGGCGACGCAGATCGACCTCAAAAGCGTGAGCGATGTCGATGGCGTGCTGCGCGTGCGGGTGGACCGCATTCTGGGTACGATGGGCTTCAGCGCCGCCGAGGCAACATTGACGCTCGACGATGCGCGGCTGACCGTCGCTCCGTTCGCGATGGGGATGACGCCCGGGCGGATGAGCGGGCGCGTGGTGATCGACCAGCGTGGCGGCAAGCCCGCGCCGACCCTGACGCTTGATCTGTCGCTGCGCGGCAGCCGGATCGCGGCGCTGGCCGGGGACGGGGTACTAGATGCGCCGCTGCAAGGGCATGTCCGGTTGACCGGGGAGGGGCGCACGATCCGCGCCGCCGTCGGTCGGTCGAGCGGCAGCGTCGCGCTGATCGGTGGCGCGGGGCGGATTCCGGCGAACATCGCGTCGTATCTCGGGCTGGATGTCGGGCGAGGCGCGCTGGTCGGGGACGACAAGGTGGCGGCGTTGCGCTGCATGATCCTGCGGCTCGATGTGAAGGGCGGCACCGGGACGATGGCGCCGTTCCTGATCGACACATCGCGCAGCCAGTCGCGCTTTTCCGGGACGGTGGACCTGTCGAACGAGGCGCTGTCGCTGGCGATGACCGGATCGCCGAAGAAGGAAAGCCTGTTGCGGCTGACCAAGCCGGTGCCGGTGTCGGGCACGATCAAGTCGCCGGTGATGCGCCTGCCCGAAGGCGCCAAGCCCAATGTTGGCGGCGTGCTGAAGCTGCTGGGCGACGCGATTGCGGGCGATCGTCCGCCATTGGCGCAGGATGCGAATTGCAGCGCGCTGGCGGCGACTGCGTTGAGCTAGAGCGCGTCGCGGATCTTCAGCACCGTGTTCCAGTTCCGCGCGGTGGTGATGGGATCGCGCGTTGCCTTGCCGAGTGGTGCGTGCAGGGTTGAGCGCCCCTGTCCCTCCGGGAAATCGATATAGAGTTCGCGGCCGATCGCCTGTGCCCGCTCGGGGCCGTCATAAATCGCCATCAGCGCGTCGACGGCAGCGGCATCGACCGGTTTGCGATGGAAGGTGACGACGAGGAAGCTCGGCCGGTCGGTTGCGGCATCGGCGAAGGGGTTGGCGGCGATTACCGCGTTCATCTCGTTGGGCGTGCGCACAAAGATTTCGGAGTTGAGGCCAGTCGCCTTGGCCAGCGCGTCGTGGATCTGCCCCTCGAGCTGTTCGGCGCGCGCGTCGGGGGCGGTAAAGACGACATTGCCCGAAGCGAGCAGGGTCTTGACGTCAGTGAAGCCCAGCCCCGCGATCACCGCCTTGAGTTCCGACGATTTGAGCTGACGCTTGCCGAGGTTGATCCCCCGCAGCATCGCTGCCCATCTCATGCGGTTTCACCGCGCGGCGGGCGGGCGAGCAGCGCGTCGACCACGGTGCGCACCGGCGTTCCTTCGAGCAGCGCACAGACGGCTTCGGTCACCGGCATCTCGACCCCGGCGGCGCGTGCGGCCTCGCGCAGGACCGGGGCGGTGGCGGCCCCCTCGGCCACGGTGCGGCGGTCCGCAAGTAGCTCGGCGGCGGCCTTGCCCTGACCTAAGCCCACGCCAAGCGAGAAGTTGCGCGAATTGGTTGAGGAACAGGTGAGGACGAGGTCGCCAAGCCCCGACAGCCCCGCCAGCGTCTCCGGGCGACCGCCGCGTGCGACGCCAAAACGGGTCATCTCGGCAAAACCGCGCGCGATGAGGGCGGCGCGGGCGTTGAGGCCAAGGCCAGCGCCCTCGACCACGCCGCACGCGATCGCGAGAACATTCTTGACCGCCCCGCCAATCTCCGCGCCGGTGACGTCGGACGAGCCATAGGTGCGGAAGGTCGATCCGCCGAGCCGCTCGGCCAGTGCGTCGCGCAGCGCGTCGTCCTCACAGGCGAGGGTGACGGCGGTCGGCAGGCCCTTGGCTACCTCATGCGCGAAGGTCGGGCCGGACAGGACCGCGACCGGCGCGTCGGGGTGAAGCTCGCGCGCGATTTCGGCCACGAGCTTTTGCGTCCCCGCCTCGATCCCCTTGGCGCACAGCACCAGCGGGCGGTTGTCGGCCGAAAGCTGCGACAGGACCGAACGCAGGAACTGCGCGGGGACGACGACGAGCAGCGCGTCGCAGTCCGACAGCGCCGCGAGGTCGCTGGTCGCGCGGATCGACGGGGCGAGCGGGATGCCGGGGAGGAACATTGTGTTCTCACGCCCGCCGTTGATCGACGCCACGACGTCATCTTCGCGCGCCCAGAGCGTCACCGGCTGATCGTTACGCGCTGCGACCTGCGCCAGGGCCGTGCCCCATGCTCCGCCGCCGAGAACTCCGATCTTCATGCCTTTACCCCCGCACCACGCACCTTTTCCGCATCCGGGTCGAGCGGCCAGCGCGGGCGCGCGGGCATGTCGAGCGGATCGGTCAGGCCGAGCGCAAACCGCTCGGCCCCGGCCCAGGCGATCATGGCGGCATTGTCGGTGCAGAGCCAGAGCGGCGGCGCGACGAAGCGCAGGCCATGTTCGCCTGCGAGCAGGGTGAGCGCCCCACGCACGGCGGTGTTGGCGGCGACCCCGCCCGCGACGACGAGCGCGGTGGCCTCAGGTGCCTTACCCAGCGCGATGCGGGTGCGGTCGACCAGACAGTCGACCACCGCCTGCTGGAACGAGGCGGCGAGATCCTCCGGTGCGAACTTGCCGACCTTGCGCGCGACGTCGCTCTTGAGGCCGGCGAAGGAGAAATGCGGCTCGCCCGATCCGACCAGCGGGCGTGGCAGCGGCACCGCGCGCGCGTCGCCGCGCTTGGCCGCTTCTTCGACCGCAGGACCGCCGGGAAAGCCGAGGCCGAGCAATTTCGCGGTCTTGTCGAACGCCTCACCCGCCGCATCGTCGATCGTGGTGGCGAGGCGGCGATAGGAACCGACTCCCTCGACCAGCAGCAGCTGACAATGCCCGCCCGAGACGAGCAGGAGCAGATAGGGAAAGGCGAGGTCGGGGTCGGTCAGGCGCGGGGAGAGCGCGTGCCCCTCCAGATGATTGACCGCGACCAAGGGTTTGCCCGCCGCGTGCGCCAGCGCCTTGCCGGTGACGAGGCCGACCATCACCCCGCCGATCAGCCCCGGCCCGGCGGTCGCGGCGACGGCATCGACATCGGCAAGGGTCACGCCCGCCTCCTCGAATGCGGCAGCGATCAGCGGCTCGAGCGCCTCGACATGCGCGCGTGCGGCGATTTCGGGGACCACGCCGCCGAACGGGCGATGCGCCTCATCCTGCCGCGCGAGGCGGTGCGAGAGGATGCGGCGGTCGCCCGTCACCAGCGCGGCGGCGGTTTCGTCACAGCTCGATTCGAGGCCGAGGATCAACATCGCGCCGATCTAGGGAGTCATCGCGCGCTTGTCGAAGCCTCTGCAAGCGTGGCCGCGACCTTTGCCTCCGACTCGGCGTGGAGCGTCCAGAAATTGCGGACCGGCTGTCCGGCGAGCAGACCCTGCAGCACCGCCAGATGCGAATGCCAGCCACCGCCGAAATTGGCCATCGGCGCCGGGCCGGTGATGCCTTTATGGGTCAGCACGAGGCGGGTCTTGTCGGCGCCATCGGGGAACAGTTCGAACCGTGCGGTGCCTTGCTTGCCCTCGTCCCAGCTGATCGCGAAGACATTTGGCGGGTCATATTCGACCACCCGCTCGCGCCCGACCGCGCCCTTCCATTTGGCGTATTTCTCGGGGTACGACACGTCGTCGGTCGAGAGATTGTCATGGTCGAACACCAGCTCCACCGCAGCGTCGGCGCGGGCATCGGTGCCGCCCGCGAACCATTTCCGGCGCAGATCGGCTTCGACCAGATAGCGCCACACCATTGCGGGGGGCGCGTCGAGAATGCGCTCGATGCGCAGCGTGTCGGGGGCGAGGATTTCCAGTGCAGGCATGATGGGCCTCCGTCAGGCGAGGTTGAGTTGCCACGACACGCCGAAACGGTCGTTGATCCAGGCGAAGTTGCGGCTCCAGCCATAGTTGCCGGGCGGCATCAGCACGCCGCCACCCTCCGACAGGGTCGCAAACAGCCGGTCGAACGTCGCCGCGTCGTCGCAATCGAGGAACAAGGACCAGGACGGTGTGAAGTCGAAGCCATGGGTGATGAAGCTGTCATGGACCATCACCGGCTGCCCGGCGATGACCGCATAAGCGCGTATGATCGTGCCTTCCGGCCCGGGGCTGTCCGCGCCGAAGCGTTCGACCGAGTCGATACGGCTGTCGGGAACATGTTCGACATAGAAGTCGAGCGCAGCCTGCGCCTTGCCATGCTGGAACATCAGGAAGGGGGTGGCCTTGGTCATTCGCTGTCTCCCTTTGCGTCGCGCAGCAGCGCTTCAAGCCCGTCGAGGCGGGTGTTCCAGAAGGCTGCCCATTGCTGGAGCCACTGGTTCGCTTCGGCGAGCGGGGCGGGGTTGAGTGCGCAGCGATGCGTGCGCCCGTCGCGGCGGCGGGTGACGAGGCCGGCGCGTTCGAGCACCTGGACGTGCTTCGACGCACCCGCGAGCGTCATCGCATAGGGCTGGGCCAGCTCGCCGATGCTCTTCTCGCCCCGAGCGAGGTTGGCGAGCATCCCGCGCCGTGTGGGGTCGGCGAGCGCGTGGAAGGTCATGTCGAGTCGTTCAACCATTTGGTTGAATTACCCGGTACCCCAATAATTGTCAACCGATCGGTTTAGCTTTGCGCGAGCGCGCGATCCGATACGAACGGGTTGGTCTTGCGCTCCTGCCCGAAACTGCTCGGCTGGCCATGGCCGGGGACGAAGACGGTGTCGTCGCCGAGCGGCCACAGCTTGGTGGTGATCGCGTCGAGCAGATCCTGATGATTGCCCATCGGGAAATCGGTGCGACCGATCGATCCCTGAAAGATCACGTCGCCGACAATGGCGAGCTTCGACGGGGCATGGTGGAACACGACATGGCCGGGCGTGTGGCCGGGGCAGTGATAGACGTCGAGCGTCAGGTCGCCGACCGTCACCGTGTCGCCATCGACCAGCCAGCGATTGGGCTCGAACGGCTTGCCGTCGATGCCGTAATTGCGCCCGTCATCGTCGAGCCGGCTGATCCAGAAGCGGTCGGCCTCATGTGGCCCCTCGATCGGCACGCCCAGTTCGGCGGCGAGCTTCCCCGCCTGGCCGCAATGGTCGATATGGCCATGGGTGATCAGCAGCTTTTCGATGGTGACATTATGCTGCTGCGCCGCTGCCTTCAACCGGTCGAGGTCGCCGCCGGGATCGGTTAAGGCACCGCGCATGGTGCGGGTGCACCACAACAGGGTCGAATTCTGTTGGAGCGGGGTGACGGGCACGATGGCAGCGCGCAGCGGGGGCGTGGACATGTCCGGCAGATAGGCCGGACCGGCGCGAGCGGCAACAGAGGCTTGCGGGCGGGCGAATAGCGCTTCATGGCCAATGCGATGCTTGTTCAGACACCGTTTGTGCTGCTCGACGATGCCCGGCCCGGTGGCGAGGATGCGCGGCTCTACACCGCGCCGGTGCGGGTGATCGCTGCGCATCGCGCGGACGAGGTCGCCCCGGCGCTGGCCGCGCTCGACGCGGCGCGGGCGGAGGGGCTGTATGCTGCGGGCTATATTGCCTATGAGGCCGGGCACGCGCTGGAGCCGCGACTGGCCGGGCTGAGGCCAACGGACGCGCC
Organism: uncultured Stakelama sp.; assembly: GCA_964638925.1. Taxonomy (GTDB): domain Bacteria; phylum Pseudomonadota; class Alphaproteobacteria; order Sphingomonadales; family Sphingomonadaceae; genus Sphingomonas. The sequence continues at coordinate 7,169 of CAZWZP010000020.1, forward strand.
CTTGTTGTGGTTCGGCCTGTTCGCGGAGGTCGAGCATCTTGCTCCCGACGCTATCGCCGCGCGGCTCCCCGATCCCGCGGGTGCATGGGTCGGGCGGCCTGCGCCGCGGATCAGCCGTAGCGAGTATGACGCCGCCTTTGCCCGCGTGCATGACTGGATCGAAGCTGGCGACATCTATCAGGCCAATCTGACCTTCCGCGCGGCGGTGCGTGTGATCGGCGATCCGCTCGCGGCCTATGCCGCGATCCGCGCGCGCGCTGCGGCGGGTTATGGCGGGATCGTCTGGACGGGCAGCGACTGGCTGCTCTCCTTCTCGCCCGAACTCTTCTTCGCGCTCCGCCAGGGTGAGCTGATCGCGCGTCCGATGAAAGGGACGACGCCGCGCGGCACCACGCCCGAGGAAGATGAAGCGGCGCGCGCCGGTTTGGCGCTCGACGAGAAGCAGCGCGCTGAAAATCTGATGATCGTCGATCTGATGCGCAACGACCTCACCCGCATCGCCGCGCCGGGCAGCGTGTCGGTGCCGGAGCTGTTCAAGGTCGAAACCTATCCAACGCTGCACGCCATGGTGTCGACCATCGCCGCCAAGCTCGCCCCCGACATCGGGCCGGGGCAGGCGCTGGCGGCGATCTTTCCGTGCGGATCGGTGACGGGCGCGCCCAAGATCCGGGCGATGGAGGTGATCGCCGCAGTCGAGCCCGATGCGCGTGGGGCCTATACCGGATCGATCGGGCGGATCGACCCCGATGGCGATGCCGCCTTCAATGTCGCGATTCGCACGCTGCATCTGAAGGAGGGAGCGGACGTGGCGAGCATCGGGCTGGGCTCGGGCGTGGTCGCCGATTCGCGCGCGGGCGAGGAATGGGACGAATGCCTGGCCAAGGGTGCGTTTCTGACGCGCGGCCAGCGGCGGTTCGACCTGATCGAGACGATGGCGTTCGATCCCGTCGGCGGCATTGCGCTGCTCGAACGGCATCTGGCGCGGATGCGCGCGAGCGCCGAGGCGTTCGGGATTGCGTTTGACCGGCACGGGGTGCGCAACGAGCTGCAGGCCGCGACCTTCCGCCTGCGCCATCCGGCCAAGGTACGGTTGCTGCTGTCGCGGGAGGGGCGGATCGCGATCGGGACCGCGCCGATGCCCGAGATGCCGTCCGGCCTGGTGACGGTCGCGCTTGCCCGTCGCCAAGTCGCGCCGCGCGACTTTCGTTTTGGCCACAAGACGACCGATCGCCGCCCCTGGCCGCGCGTCGCCGGGGCGTGGGAGACGGTTTATGTCGATGCCGACGGCTATCTGACCGAGGGCAGCTTCACCTCGATCTTCGTGCCGCGCGACGGCATGTTGCTGACGCCGCCGCTGGCTCGCGGCATCCTGCCCGGGGTGCTGCGCGCCGAGCTGATCGCCAGCGGCCGCGCAGTCGAAACCGATCTGCGGCCCGAGGATCTGCGTGGCGGATTCCAGCTCGGCAATGCTGTGCGCGGGCTGGTTTCCGCTGTTACGGTTGCGGAAGAGGAACCAGCCGACCTATAGGGCGCGCGATTTCTTTCCCAGAGAGGCGTTCCCCCATGCAGACCTCCGCCGCGCTCAACCGCATCCAGCCCTCCGCCACGCTCGCGATGACGAGCCGCGTGTTTGAGCTGAAGCGCGCCGGGGTGGATGTGATCGGCCTGGGCGCGGGCGAACCCGATTTCGACACGCCCGATTTCGTCAAGGAAGCGGCGATCGAGGCGATCCGGCGCGGCGCGACGAAGTACACCAATGTCGACGGCACGCCCGAGTTGAAGGCCGCGATCGTCGCCAAATATGCGCGCGACAATGGCCTGACCTATGCCGAGAACCAGATCAGCGTGAATTCGGGCGGCAAGCACACGCTGTTCAACGCCTTCTGCGCCACGATCGACGCCGGCGACGAGGTGGTGATCCCGGCGCCCTATTGGGTCAGCTATCCCGATGTGGTCGAGTTTGCGGGCGGCAAGCCGGTGTTCGTCGCCGCCGGTGCCGACCAGAACTACAAGATCAAACCGGAGCAGCTTGAGGCGGCGATCACCGCAAAGACCAAATGGGTGGTGCTCAACTCGCCGTCCAACCCGACCGGCGCGGCCTATAGCGCGGCCGAACTGCGCGCGCTGGGCGAAGTGCTGGAGCGGCACCCGCATGTGCTGATCTATGCCGACGATATGTATGAGCATATCCTGTATGACGGCTTCGAGTTTGCGACGATCGCGCAGGTCTGCCCGGCGCTCTACGACCGTACGCTGACCGCCAATGGCGTGTCCAAAGCCTATGCGATGACCGGCTGGCGCATCGGCTATGCCGGAGGCCCGCAATGGCTGATCAAGGCGATGGGCAAGCTCCAGTCGCAATCGACCAGCAACCCGTGCAGCGTGTCGCAGGCAGCGTCGGTAGCGGCGCTCAACGGCGACCAGTCGTTCCTGACCGAGCGCAACGCCGCGTTCCAGAAGCGCCGCGATCTGGTCGTGTCGATGCTCAACCAGATCAACGGCATGACCTGTCCGCGCCCCGAAGGTGCCTTCTATGTCTATCCCGAATTCAGCGCGCTGATCGGCAAGACGACGCCCAAGGGGCTGAAGATCGACAGCGACGAGACGATGGTCGGCTATCTGCTCGACGATGCAAAGGTGGCGGCGGTGCATGGCGCGGCGTTCGGCCTCTCGCCCGCACTGCGCATCAGCTATGCGACGAGCGAGGCGCTGCTGACCGAAGCGTGCACGCGGATTCAGGAGGCGTGCGCCGCGCTGCGCTGAGCCGGACTTTTTTCACCGAACGCTGAAACCTTTTGCGATGATTTCCCGAATATGAACGGGAAGACCAGCGCAGGTTCAGCGCGCCCAAGTTAGTCTTTGCTTGGAATTCGAGGTGGCACCCCCATCTCCGCGCCAAGCACAAAGGATTAGTACCATGATCGCGGCTTTCAAATCGCCGTTTCTCCGCCGCTTCCTCGCCGGCTTCTCGCTCGGCGCGATCGGGATGGTCGCGCTCCATGCCGAGCAGGTCATGGCGGCTTCGCTCTTTTGATGATCCGCGCGGTCGCCCTTGGCCTTGCCGGGCTGGGTGCGGTCGGCTTCGCATCGCTGTCGGGGCTGGTGCCCCCGGTGATCGCGGGCAGCGGCGACAAGGCCGTCGCGATTCCCCCTTCCTCCATCGATGTCGCGCCCGCGCCGGGCGATCAGGTCGCCGTGCTCGCCGGAGGCTGTTTCTGGGGCATGGAAGCGGTGTTCGAGGGCGTGAAGGGCGTCAAGTCGGTGGTCAGCGGCTATGCCGGCGGCACCCGCGAAACCGCGACCTACGCCCAAGTTGTGACCGAGCGCACCCGCCATGCCGAGGCGATCCGCATCGTCTATGATCCGCGCGTCGTCAGCTATGCGACGCTGCTGCGCATCTATTTTTCGGTCGCGCATGATCCGACCCAACTCAACCGCCAGGGACCGGATGTCGGCCCGAGTTACCGCTCCGCGATCTTCCCGCAAAATTCGGGGCAGGCGCGCGTGGCGCGGGCCTATATCGACCAGCTTGGAAAAAGCGGTGCCTATCGCGCACCGATCGTGACGAAGCTCGAGAGCGGCGCGTTCTTCGAGGCCGAGGCCGAGCATCAGGACTTTGCCCGCCGCAACCCGAACCACAGCTATATCGTCCGCTGGGACAAGCCCAAGGTGGCGGCGTTCCGGGCCGCGTTCCCGAGTCTCGCGCGCTAAAGGCCGAGTTCAGCCAGCTTTCCCGCCAGTTCGGGCGGCAATGACGCCATGTCGCCGCTGCCGAGATCTGCCGGCGCGTCGCTGCCCTCCAGATAGCGCCAGCCCTGATGCGCGCGCTTGGGGTGCGGGACGACCTGCACCAGCGCAGGGTCGAGCAAGATCGCGCAGCGCCCCCCATCAGCCTCGGCAAAGCCCAGGATTGGCGAGCGGGCGACGAGCTGATGCTTGAGGATCCAGAACAGCGATCCTTGTCCCGCAATCTCCTCATGCCGCTTGGGCAGATAGCGGGTGGTCAGCGCGATCGGGCCGCTCACGCCGCGCAGCGTCAGGCGTTCGCGCAGATGCTCGAAACTCGTGGCACCGAATGCGACTTTGGTCAGGTTGAGAGCCATCGCCGCGATCTGGGGGCCGCGCCGCTGCCGGTCAAGCTACCAGCCGACCAGCCCTGACGCGACGGCAAGGCCGAGAAAGGCGAGGAACCCCATCGAATCGGTCACCATCGTCACGAACACCGATGACGCGACCGCCGGGTCCTGATCCATCCGGTCGAACGCAACCGGGACCAGCACCCCGGCAAGGCCGGCGACGAGGATGTTGATGACGATGGCCGCTGCAATCACCCCACCCAGCGCGGGGTTGGAGAAGAGCAGCCCGGCACCCAGCCCCAGCAGCACCGCGATCGTCCCGCCGTTGAGCAGGGCGACCTTGATCTCGCGCTTGACCATTCGCACGGTGTTCGACTGGGTCAGCTGATTGGTGGCGATTGCGCGGACGATGACCGCCATCGTCTGCGTTCCTGCATTGCCGCCGACCGACGCGACGATCGGCATCAGCACCGCAAGCGCCACCATCTGTTCGATCGCCCCGCCGAACAGCGCGATGATCGACGACGCGACCAATGCAGTGAACAGGTTGGCGATCAGCCAGCGGACGCGCGCAATATAGGTGTCGCGAATAGGCTCGTTGATGTCGCCATCGCCCGCGCCCGACAGCAGCAGCGCGTCCTCGCCCGCTTCTTCGGAAATGATGTGGACGATATCGTCCACCGTGATCATCCCGACGAGTCGCCCCGCATCATCGGTCACGGCGGCGGAGATCAGCGCGTATTTCTGGAAGATCAGCGCGACTTCCTCCTGGTCCATATCGACCGGGATCAGCGTCTGTTCGCGCTTCATTACGTCCGCCATCGACACTGATCGCGGGGTGCGCAGGA
>CAZWZP010000020.1:12102-14267 GCA_964638925.1 uncultured Stakelama sp.
CCACGACAGCGCGCAGGTGCCGACTGGGTGATGCGCGGGATCGACGACAAAGATTTCCCAGAAATCGGTCGCGAGCACGTCTTCGCCGCGCAGATAGTCGAGCACGTCGCCGACGCTCCAATGCTCGGGCACCGCGATCAGCTCGCGCTGCATCAGGCGGCCGGCGGATTCCTCGGGATAGGACAGCGCCTCTTCGATCGCGGCGCGATCGTCGGGGTCGAGCGCGCGGAGGACGGCGCGCTGGTCCTCCTCCTCCATGTCCTCGATGATCGCGACGGCGTCGTCGGTGTCGAGCTCGGCGGCGATGTCGGCGACTTCGTGCGGCTCAAGCGCCTCGATCAGCGCCTCGCGCACCCAGTCATTCATCTCGGCGAGCACATCGCCATCGATCAGGCCGGAGATGGCGGCGGCAAGTGCTTGGCGCTGGTCGGCGGGGGTCAGCTCGACCAGGTCGGCGATGTCGGCGGGGTGGAGCGGCTCCACCTTTTCGCGTGCTGCCTCGACATCGCCCGCCTCGACCAGCTCGAGGACGGTGCGCACAAAGTCGGGCGACAGGCTATCCTGCGCGTCGTGCGACGCCGACTCGGCGGTGCCGGTCACGGTTTCGGTCTCGTCGTTCATCGAGCCTCCTCCGACTGCGCTGCCTGGCCCCCCTCTAACGCGCACGAATCGTGCTGCCAATCCGCCGCAGTCGCGATGCGATTTGCAACCCGCCCCGCTGCGCCCTAGTGGGGATGCCAGATTGTTTCCTTTCTGGAGTATCCCTTTCGATGTCCGATCTTCCGACGCGCCTTATCATGACGCTCGACGCCGGCGACGTGCATATCCAGCTGCGCCCCGATCTTGCGCCCAAGCATGTCGAGCGGATCGTCAAGCTTGCCGATAGCGGCTTTTACGACGGCGTGGTGTTCCACCGCGTGATCGACGGGTTCATGGCGCAGGGCGGCGATCCCAGCGGCACCGGCATGGGCGGATCGAAAGAGCCGAACCTGCCCGCCGAATTCAGCCGCGAACCGCATGTCCGCGGTGCATGTTCGATGGCGCGCACCAACGATCCCAACACCGCCAATTCGCAGTTCTTCATCTGCCTTGACGACGCGACCTTCCTCGACGGCCAGTATACCGTGTGGGGCATGGTGACCGAGGGCATGGAGCATGTCGACGCGTTGCCCAAGGGCGAGCCGCCGCGTCAGCCGGGCAAGATCGTCAAGGCGCGCAGCGAAGCGTGATCTAGCGGCGGAGCCGCCAATCAAGCGTTCACGCCGAGTTCAAAGCGGAACCGTCAGGGGTGGGATATGTTTGGCACAACCATGACAATCCGACCCCTTGCGGCTGTTGCCGCGATTACCCTCCCACTAGCGCTCCCTGCCGCTGCGCAGCAGGGCACGCTTGCGCAGGTGCAAACCCATCTGCGCGCCACCCAGACGATGACCGCCGCGTTCAACCAGACCGACCGGACTGGCAAGACGCTGAATGGCACGATGACGCTCAAGAAACCGGGCAAGATCCGGTTTCAATATGAAAAGGGCGTCCCGCTGCTGATCGTCGCCGACGGCAGCGCCTTGTGGTTCATCGATTATTCGGTGCGACAGGTGCAGCGCTGGCCGGTCAAGGATTCGCCGCTCGGTATCCTGATGAACCCCGACGGCAATGTCGCGCGCTATGCCAAGGTGGTTCCGACCGCCAATCCGAACGTGGTGAGCGTCGAGGCGAATGACCCCAAACGCCCCGAATATGGCCGGATCACGATGGTTTTCGCGCGCAACGCCTCGGCTCCCGGCGGGCTGATGCTGCAGGGCTGGGTCGCGCTGGATTCGCAGAACAACCGCACCACCGTCCGCTTGTCCAATCAGCGATTCAACGCGCCGGTCAGCGACGGGGCGTTCCGGTGGAACGACCCACGGAAAACCGGCGGTCGCCGCTGACATTCGCGTTCATGTTGGTGACAGCTTTGAATCGCTAAACCGGATCTTGCGGACGGGGCTTCGGGATTTTTCCCCCTGTTGCCCGAGGCACATCCCGTCCCGCCTGCGTGACGAACGCCAGGTCGGCCCTCGCTCCATGCCCCCGGAGCGGGGGCCTTTTGGTTGTGGTGTGTTTGTACGCCTATCGGCGCAGCGGCCCCGGCCCCCGCCCCCACCCGGCCACCCATTCCAGAATGTCCT
>CAZWZP010000020.1:14307-27598 GCA_964638925.1 uncultured Stakelama sp.
GAAATCTGAATGTCACGCTGGCATCGGCGGGGGATCGCCCCTAGATCAGCCGCGATGAAGATCGCCTCCTGGAACATCAACTCCGTCCGCTTTCGCATGGAGATCGTGGAACGGTTTCTGCGCGAAGAGGCGCCCGATGTGCTGTGCCTTCAGGAAACCAAGGTGATCGACGGCGATTTTCCGCATGGCCCCCTGCGCGCGCTGGGGTACGACCATATCGTCATCCACGGCCAGCGGATGCACCACGGCGTCGCGATCGTCAGCAAGGTGCCGCTGGTCGAGGATGACCGGCTCGACTGGCAGGCCAATGGCGAGGCGCGGCACGTCGGCGTGCGGCTGCCCAATGGCGTGCGGCTCGAGAATGTCTATGTTCCGGCGGGCGGCGACATTCCTGACCGAGAGAAGAACCCCAAATTCGGCCAGAAACTCGATTTCGTCGAGCGGATGACGCGCTGGTCGGAAGGGCTGGGCAGCCTGCCCGTGATCGTCACCGGCGATTTCAATATCGCCCCGCTCGAATGCGATGTGTGGAGCCACAAGCAGCTACTCGACGTTGTCAGCCATACGCCCATAGAGGTCGAGGCGCTGGGGCGGATGCAGGCGGCGAACGACTGGGTCGATCTCGGCCGCCGCTTCATCCCGGCGCCCGAGCGCTGCTTCACCTGGTGGAGCTACCGCGCCAAGGACTGGGCCGCGTCGGATCGCGGGCGGCGGCTCGACCATATGTGGGCGAGCGGCGATGTCGCCGCGCAGGCAACTGCGCACCGCGTGTGCGAACCGTGCAGGGGCTGGCTCAAGCCGTCGGATCATGTTCCGATCGTCACCGAGTTCGATTTTTGAACGCAACCGCGCCCGATCCGCGCGCTGCCGCACGTGCGATTGACGCGATGCGGCGCGGCTGGCCGTTCGCGATTCGCGGGAGTACGGGCGCGCTGTCGCTGCTCGCGGTCGAAACCGCCGATGCGGGACGACTCGCCGAGTTCGATCCGCAGATCGCCGCGCCATTGCTGATCACATCGGGCCGCGCGGTGACGCTTAAACTCGCCAATCAGGCGGCGGCGGCAGTGCCCGATTCGCCGGTCATGATCGCGCGGCGACCATGGCTTGATTTCGATGCGGCGGTGGCGCTGTCCGACCCGCAGCTTGATCTGCGTACCCCGCTCAAGGGGCCGTTCCGCGCGGTTCCGGCGACCGCGCCGGATGCTGCTGCGGCGGCATTGCGGCTGGCGCGCATCGCGGGATTGCTCCCCGCCTTCTTCGTCCGTGGAGAGGGGCCGGGACATCGCATCGACGACGCGGTCGCACCGGATGATATCAACGCGCATGAAGATCCCGCGCGCCTGCGTTTGGTCACCCGCGCGCGCCTGCCGGTGGTCGGAGCTGAGGATGCCGAGATCGTCGCGTTTCGCACCCCCGAATCGCCGGACGAGCACATCGCGCTGCTAATCGGTCAGCCCGACGGCAATCCGCCACTGGTGCGGCTGCACAGCGAATGCCTGACCGGCGATGTGCTCGGCAGCCTGAAATGCGATTGCGGGCCGCAGCTGCACGCCGCGATCCGTGCGATTGCCGCGAGTGGCTGGGGCATCCTGCTCTATCTGCGGCAGGAGGGGCGCGGGATCGGGCTGATCAACAAGCTGCGCGCCTATGCGCTGCAGGATCAGGGGTTCGACACGGTCGACGCCAATACGCGGCTTGGTTTTGCGGTCGATGCGCGCGATTTTGGCGTCGCGGCGCGGATGCTGATGCAACTGGGGCAAACGCAGGTCCGATTGCTGACCAATAACCCGGCGAAGGTAGCGGGCCTTGAAGCGGCGGGAGTCGCGGTGGCTGAGCGGGTCGCGCACCAACTGCCGCCCAATCCGCACAACGCCGCCTATCTCGCGACGAAGCGCGACCGGACCGGCCATCAACTCTGAGCAATTGCTTATTGCGCAGGCACCCCACGCGCTCGCCTAAAAAATAGGCAGTTGTTCGCGCCTGCACAATTTTTTACCTTTCGGTAACGATTCGATCGCCGTGAATGCACGGAATCCAGCGTTTTTCGACTCTGGCACGCACTTTGCTGAATGCTCCCCGGGTCAAATGCGAAAGGGGGCGGAATGAAACTCGTCATCGCCATCATCAAGCCGTTCAAGCTCGATGACGTCCGGGAGGCGCTCACCGAGTTGGGCGTTGCCGGCATGACCGTGACCGAGGTTAAGGGGTTCGGGCGGCAAAAGGGCCAGACCGAAATCTACCGCGGCGCGGAATACAGCACCAACATGGTGCCCAAGCTCAAAATCGAAGTGGTCTGTGCCAGCGATCTGGCGGGCCGGGTGGTCGAGGCGATTCAGGCCGCGGCCAACACCGGCGCGATCGGCGACGGCAAGATTTTCGTGCTCGACGTCGGTCAGGCGGTGCGCATCCGCACCGGCGAAACCGACCAGACCGCGCTGTAATTAGGGGGTATCGATGAAAACTGCACTCAAACTGGCTGCAGGCGCGGGGATCGCGCTGTTCGCCGCCATGCCCGCCTGGGCACAGGACGCGGCAGCTGCCGCCGCCCCGACGCCCGACAAGGGCGATACCGCATGGATGATGACCGCGACCGTGCTGGTCATGGCAATGATCGTCCCCGGCCTTGCGTTGTTCTACGGCGGCCTCGTCCGCACCAAGAATATGGCGTCGGTGCTCACCCAGGTGCTGGCGGTCGCGGCGTTCGCGATGCTGCTCTGGGTGATGTACGGCTACGCGCTGTCGTTCGGCGGTGACGCCAACCAGTTCATCTCGACCGGGAAGTTCCTGCTCGCAGGGGTAACCGCCGACTCGACCGTCGCCACCTTCACCGATGGCGTCGTCATTCCCGAATTCGTGTTCATCGCGTTCCAGATGACCTTCTCCGCGATCACCGTCGCGCTGGTCATCGGCGGTCTGGTCGAGCGCATGAAGTTCAGCGCGCTGATGATCTTTGCCGCCATCTGGCTGACGATCGTCTATTACCCGATCGCGCACATGGTCTGGTACGCGGGCGCTGATCCGTCGACCACCGGTCTGATCTTCGACTGGGGCGCGCTCGACTTCGCCGGCGGCACCGTGGTCCACATCAACGCCGGCGTTTCGGCGCTGGTCGGTGCGATCATCCTGGGCAAGCGCAAGGGCTATCCGACCGAGCGCATGGCGCCGCACTCGCTGACCATGACGCTGATCGGCACGGGCCTCCTCTGGGTGGGCTGGTTCGGCTTCAACGCCGGTTCTGCGCTCGAAGCCAATGGCTCGGCGGGTCTTGCGCTGATCAACACCTTCGTCGCGACTGCTGCTGGCGTGCTGTTCTGGATGCTGACCGAGCGCGTGCTGGGTCACAAGGCTTCGCTGCTCGGCGCGTGTTCGGGTGCGATTGCCGGTCTGGTCGCGGTCACTCCGGCGGCCGGTAACTCGGGTCCGTTCGGCGCGATTCTGCTCGGCGCGATCGCCGGCGTGGTCTGCGCGATCTTTGTCATCGCGATCAAGCCGAAGCTGAAGATCGACGAGTCGCTCGACGCCTTCGGCATCCACGCGCTCGGCGGCATCGTCGGTTCGGTGCTGACCGCCGTGACGATGCTCCCCGCGCTGGGTGGCCCGGGTGCAGCCGACTATGCACTGGGCCCGCAGCTGTGGGTCCAGATCAAGTCGGTCGGCGTGGCCGTCGCCTGGGCGGCGATCGGTTCGGCCATCGCATTCACCGTTGCCAAGGCTCTGACCGGCCTGCGCGTCAGCCCCGAAGTCGAGCAGGAAGGCCTCGACCTCGGCGAGCATGGCGAGCGCGCCTACAACTACTGACAAGATCGGGCCGCACCCTGCGCGGTGCGGCCCCACAGGGGTTCCTCCTGCGGACAACTGGGTCGGTGCGAAAGCACCGGCCCGTTTTTTAGGCGAGGTCGGCCCTCACAAAATCGGCGCAGCGCTCGCCGATCATGACGCTCGGCGCATTGGTGTTGCCGCCGATCAGGCGCGGCATGATCGAGGCATCGGCGACATACAGTCCCTCCACCCCGCGCACGCGCAGCTGCGGATCGCACACCGCGCCATCGTCCGATCCCATCCGCGCCGTGCCGACCGGGTGGTAGATCGTGTCGGCGCGCGCACGGATCAGCCGCTCCAGCGTTGCATCGTCGTCGAACGGGTAGCGGTCCTTGCCGCCGAACGCGGCGAGCGGCTCTTGCTCCAGAATCCGGTACATCATCCGCGTTCCCTTCATCAGCCCGGCCAGGTCGCGCGGATCGGACAGGAATTGCGGATCGATCAACGGCGCGGCGCGCGGATCGGGCGATTTGAGCCGCACCGTCCCCCGGCTTTCGGGCCGCAGGACGCAGGCATGGCAGCTGAACCCATGCGCCTTCACCTTTGCCCGGCCATGATCCTCGACGATTGCGATCAGGAAATGGAGCTGGATGTCGGGTACCTCCAGCGCCGGATCGCTCTTCAGGAACGCGCCGCCCTCGGCATAGGGTGAGGTCATCATCCCGGTCCGGCTGCGGAACCAGCGCCACATGCCGCCGAGCCCTGCGATCGATCCCCGGAGCGAGCGGCCGAGGAAGTCGAACCCCGGCGTCTCGAACGCGGCGACATAATCGAGATGGTCCTGGAGATTGCCGCCAACGTCCGGTCGATCAATCCGAACTTGCAGCCCCATTTCCTTGAGGTGCGCAGCCGGTCCGATGCCCGACAGCATCAGCGTCTGCGGTGTGCCGAACACGCCGCCCGCCATCACGACGGCGCGGCGCGCGCGGATCATCCGGGTCTGGCCGCCGCGTGAGTAGGCGACGCCCCACACGCGGCCTTCCTCGAACAGCACGCGCTCGACCGTCGCGTCGCAGATGATGTCGAGGTTGGGGCGTTCCTTGAGATAACCGCGCGCGGCGGTCCAGCGCTCGCCATCCTTCTGCGTCACCTGATAGACGCCGATCCCTTCCTGGCGCGCGCCGTTGAAATCGGCGTTGCGCGGGATCTGCAGCGCCGCGCCCGCTTCGATGAAGGCGCGGGTGCCGGGGTGGACGAAGCTCTGGTCGCTGACATGCAGCGGGCCATCGCCGCCGTGATAATCGTCCGCGCCGCGCTCATTGGCCTCGCTGCGCTTGAACACGGGCAGGACATCGTCCCAGCCCCAGCCCGGACAGCCGAGCCGCGCCCAATTGTCGTAATCCCACGGCACGCCGCGAATGTAGAGCATCGCGTTGATCGCGCTCGATCCGCCAAGTCCGCGCCCGCGCGGCTGATATCCACGGCGACCGTTGAGGCAGGGCTGAGGCACCGTTTCGAACGCATAGTTGGTCGCGGGCGTCTGCATTGCGATGCCGCCCGGCATCAGCGTGCGGAAGCTGGTATTGCGCCCGCCTGCTTCCAGAACGGCGACGTTGTACTTGCCGTCCTCGCTCAGCCGACCTGCTGCGGCGCTCCCGCCGGACCCGGCTCCGATGACGACGATATCGGCTTCTTCCACGCTGTCCCCGCCTTTTCTCGCGCCTCCCAGCGCGCCTTGATCGTCTCGGATGTATCGCGGCTGCCGCCATGGCTCCAGCCGGGCGGCGCAATCATGTACATGAGGCGCGCGTGCCAGTTCGGGGCAGCCCACACGTCCTGCGCGATCCCCCACCATTCGTGGAACGCCGCGCGGACCAGATTGAAGTCGGGCAGGTTCTTGACGATGCCATAGCGGGGCCGGTCTTCATCGCGCTCCGCCTCGAACGTCCCGAACATGCGGTCCCAGATGATGAACACGCCAGCATAATTCTTGTCGAGATAGCGCGGGTTGGTCGCGTGGTGTACGCGGTGGTGCGAGGGCGTGTTCATCACCGCCTCGAACCAGCGCGGCATGCGACCGATAACTTCGGTATGAATCCAGAATTGATAGACGAGGTTCAGGCCGGCGACGAAAAAGACCATCGCGGGCGGGAAGCCGATCAGGAACAAAGGCAGGCGAAAGATGAAGCCGAGGCTGAAGAACCCGGTCCAGGTCTGCCGCAGCGCGGTCGACAGATTATAATGCTGGCTGCTGTGGTGGATGACATGGCTCGCCCAGAACCAGCGCACGCGATGGGCCGAGCGGTGGAAGACATAATAAGCCAGATCGTCGAGCACGAAGGCGATTGCGAACCAGTACCACGCATAACCGATGTCGAAGAGGCGGAACTGGTGCACCCAGACCGCCATCGCGAAGACGAAACCGCCCGCCAGCACGCCCGCGATCGTGCTCCCGAACCCGAGCATGAGCGAGGTCAGCGTGTCGCGTGGGCAATAGCGGCTGCGATCCTTGAGTCGCGCAACCACCATCTCCGCCAGCACGAGCAGGACGAAGGCCGGGACGGCTAGGTCGACCGGGTTCGGCAGATTGGGCATCCTCGCTCCTTACACGAATGTAAATAAGCGCGTCGGCCCATCCTTGGCAATGGTCAGGTAAGTGCCTCGGCGAATGCCCGTGCCGCTTCAGCATCGGCGACGGTGATGCGCAGCACCATGCCCGGCTGCAGCTCCAGCGCGAGCTTGGAGCCGTCCGCCTCGGGATGCGCCATGATGATGCGCGCGGACTTGAACCGGGTTGCCCGATGCCGCGCACCCAGCGGCTCGATCACCACCAGATCGCCCGGCCCGCCCGCGACTGCGGCGCGCCCGCCATCGGCAGCGACGACGCCGACCTGGCCCTCAAACCCGGACACCAGCGCTTCGGCGAGCCGGATCGCGTCATCGCCGTCAGCGAGTGTCTGCGTGCCGCCAAGCCGGAGCATCCGGGCGACCCCCGCCAGCGCCAGCACGGCGGCAAGCGACCCGGCGGCGAGCCACCAGTTCATCGGGTCAGGCCTTACCCGCCAGCGTGTCGAGCATCGGACGCAGGCTGCTGAGATCATAGCCGGCCAGGGCGGCCTTGCTGACCAACGTCTCGGGATCGGTGCCGCGGCTGGCTTCGGCCAGCGCCCACAAATTGGTCGAACGCGTGCCCGAGCGGCAATAGGCGAAGACCGGGCCGTCCGCGCCGTCGAGTGCGGCGCGCATCGCCTCGACCTGCGGCATCGAAAAGCCGGCATGGGTCACGGGAATGGCGTGATAGGACAGGCCCGCCGCCTCGGCAGCGGCGCGGATGGCGTCGCCCGATGGCTGGCCGGGCTCTTCCTCGTCCGGGCGGTTGTTGACGATCGCCTTGAACCCGGCATTGGCCAGCTCGGTCACATCGGCGGGGCTGATCTGGGGGGAGACGGAGATGGTCTCGTCGATCGTGCGCATTCAGTCGGCCTCGCGGATCACGTTCAGGAAGGCATCGCCATAATCCGCCAGCTTGCGCGCGCCAATGCCCGGAATGCGCGCCAGGTCGGCAAGTGTAGCGGGGCGCTTCGCTGCCATCTCGCGCAGCACCGAATCGTGGAAGATGACATAGGGCGGCACGGCGGCGGCCTGTGCCAGCGCGCGGCGCTTGTCGCGCAGTGCCTCGAACAGCGGATCGCCGATCGGGTTAGGGACCCCGCCGCTGCTCGCGCCCTTGCGGCGCCGCTCGCGCTTGGGCTGGACGACGAGGTCGAGCTTGGCCTCACCCTTCAGGATCGGACGTGCGCCGGGGCCGAACTCAAGGCCACCATGCGGATTGGTGCGCAGCGCGTCGCGCAGCTGCAGTGCGCGGCCGACCGGCTTGATCAGCGCCGCCTCATCCCCTTCGATGATGCCCCAGACCGACAGCGATTCATGCCCGTTCATCAGGCTGCGCTCGCTCGACTGGCCGGTCAGCACCTGCTCGATATAGGTCGCGCCGAAGCTCTGGCCGGTGCGGAACACGGCGGAGAGATATTTCTGTGCGGTCACGCTGGCGTCGATCGCCTTCGGCGCTTCGAGGCAATTGTCGCAATTGCCGCAGGTCGCCGCCGGCTCTTCGCCGAAATGGCGCAGCAGGATCGCGCGGCGGCATCCCGCGGTTTCGACCAATGCGCCCAACGCATTCAGGCGCGCGCGCTCGCCCGGTTGGCGTTCGGGTTCGACCTCGGCCATCCGCTGGCGCGCGCGGGCGAAGTCATCGGCACCCCAATAGAGCTGGGCAAGGGCCGGATCGCCGTCGCGCCCCGCGCGGCCGGTCTCCTGATAATAGGCCTCGATCGACTTGGGCAGGCCGGCATGGACGACGAAGCGGACATCGGGCTTGTCGATCCCCATGCCGAACGCGACCGTGGCGACGATCACCATATCCTCGCTCGACACGAACGCGGCCTGGTTGCGGCGGCGCACCGCTGGGTCGAGCCCGGCATGATAGGGCAGGGTCGGGCGCCCGGTCGCGGCGAGCTTTTCCGCCAGCTGCTCCACCGCCTTGCGCGTCTGGGCATAGACGATGCCGGGGCCGGACTGGGCGGCGATGAAGTCGGCGACCTGGCGCGGCACATTGTCGCGTGGAGCGATGTTGTAGCGGATATTGGGCCGGTCGAACCCGGCGACGATCAGCCCGTCCTCGGATATGCCGAGCTGGTTGAGGATGTCGGCGCGGGTGTGCGCGTCGGCGGTGGCCGTCAGCGCGAGGCGGGGGACGTCGGGGAAGGCGTCCATCAGCGGGCGCAGCAGGCGATAATCGGGGCGGAAGTCGTGGCCCCATTCGCTCACGCAATGCGCCTCGTCGATCGCGAACAGGGCGAGTGGGGCGGAGCGCAGCAGGTCACGGAAGCTGCCGTTCGATGCGCGCTCAGGCGCGACATAGAGCAGGTCGAGGTCGCCGTGGCGGAAGCGCTCGATCGTCTCGGCGCGGTTTTCATCGACGCTGGTCAGCGTGGCGGCGCGGATTCCGACCGCTTCGGCGGCGCGCAGCTGATCATGCATCAGCGCGATCAGCGGGGAGATCACGACGCAGGTGCCGTCGAGCATCGTCGCGGGCAGCTGATAGGTCAGCGACTTGCCCGCACCGGTCGGCATGACCGCCAGCGTGCGCTGCCCCGCCAACACGCGATCGACCACCTGCCGCTGGACGCCGCGAAAGTCGGGAAAGCCGAAAAGCGTCTGAAGAACGTCTCTGGGGTCACTCATGCGGCGGGGATATAGCCAGTCTCCACGAGGAATGCGCGCAGTCCGGTGGGGTAGTCGGGATATTCCACCAACTGTCCCTCGGGGCATTCGCCCTCTTCGCTGCGTTCGACCTTGCACCGGTCGGGCCAGATTGCCGGGTCCTTGCGATATTCGGCGAGGATCACCGGCCACACCGCGTCGAGCGTGCCGAGCCGCGCGGCGGCGGCGGCCCAGGCCGCGCAGGCACCGTTGGGATGCTCGTCGCCGATGCACGCCTTGCGCGCGCTGGCAGCGGCCTTCTCGAAAATCTTGGCGTAACGGACCTCGGCCGACACATCGCGCACCGCGCCGTCGATGACGTTCAGCACCTTGGGCGGCGCGACGCTCGCGGCGTAGCTTTCAAAGGCATAGAGGAAGCGGTCATCGCTCACCACGAAGTCGCGCGTCCCGTCGCCGTCCACATCCTTTGGCCAGCCGATCTCGGCCCCGTCATAGCCGCCCAGCTCGGCGACCTTGAGCGTAGCGCCTGCAGGCGTGACCACCCGCATCCGCTGACAGCAATGCATCCCGCCGGTATAGTCCTGGAAAAAGGCGACGACCGGGCCATCCTTGCTGAGACGACCGAGCATCAGGATATTCTGCATCGGCGATCCCTCGAGCCGGACGCTCGCCCCGTCGGCGCGGGTGATCGTCAGCACGGGATCGACATCACCCTCTTCGCACGCCTCGCCCAGCGGTGCGCACTGCACCCGGTCGAACACCGCAGTGAGGTCGCCGAGCCGATAGAGTTTGCGGCCCTCGCCCATCGTCCATTCGATGCGCTGGCCATCGCGGACCAGCTTGCCGGGGGATGCGGCGGCGCCGAGCATCAGCGCCATGGCGATCAGGCTGAACAGACGTAGTTTCAAGCGATTGTCCTCCGTTCCCGGATCGCTACCATCGGCCCGGATGCACGGCAATCGGGAGACGGGTGATGGATTCTGACGCGATTCGCGACAATGCGGAGCGGCACCGGTTCGAGGTCGTGGTGGACGGCCATCTCGCCCGCGCCGACTATTTGATCGAGGGCGATGTCATCACCTTCACCCACACCATCGTCCCGCCCGCGCTGGAGGGGCGGGGGGTCGCCAGCCGGCTGATCCGCCACGCCCTGTCCGAAGCACGGGCGCGGGGGTTGCGGGTGGTGCCGCAATGCCCGTTCGTCGCCGCCTATATCCGCAAGCATCCCGAATGGGCGGACCTGCTGGTCGAACCGCTGGATTAGAGGCGACAGGGCTCGCCGTTGTTCAAAGCGTGCGTGCACAGCTGCGCCTGCGCGCTGTCATCCGCATCAAGCGCGGCGACCGCGACCCAGCCCTCGCTGCGCCAATGCGCCGCCGTGTTCGCGTCGGTGCCGAACGGCAGGAACAGCCGCCGCCGCTCCGCCGGGGCCAGCCCCGCGTCGAGCAGCGGATCGGCGTAGAGCGAGAAGCCGACCGCAGGTTCCTCACCCTGTGCGCCGAGCACCGAATAACTGCCGCCGCGCCCGATCTCGCCGCGCACGCCGCGCGCGAATAGCGAGAAGCCGATCCAGCTTTGATATTCGAAGCCATGGCGTTCGGTCGGGTCGAGCGTCAGCGCGGCCTTGCCCGCCACGGCCTGTGCGACCGCCTCCAACCCATCGAGTCGGCTGGTCAGCGCGCCGCCGGTATCGTGTGCGCGCAGCCGGGCGATCGCCGCATCGAACGGTCCCGCCGCCTCGATCAGGGGCAAGAAGGCAGGGTCGATCGCGGCGACGGCTGCCGCGTCCTTGGCGTCGAGCGCAGCACGCAGTGCAGCCAGCTGCTCGGCCGCCATCGTCGGTGCGAGCTGCTCGACCAGATCGGGCAAGGTGAAGTCGATCGCGAGGCCGGGAACGCCCGCCGCCTCGAGCGCCGCGACCGCCACGGTCACGATTTCGCGCACCGCTGCGATGCTGTCGCGCCCGATCAGCTCGCCGCCGATCTGGCGCATCGCGCGCTCGGGGCGCAGCTCACTCGCGCGCAGCTTGAGCACCTGCCCGGCATAGGAGAGGCGCACCGGGCGCGGGTGGTGCGCCATCCGCGTCGCGGCGATGCGGCCGACCTGCGCGGTGATGTCAGGCCGGATTGCCAGCGTGCGGCGCGACACCGGATCGGTGAAACGCACCGCATCCTTGCCACTGGCCGCCTTCAGCCGCTGCCCCAGCGACTCCTCGAACTCGGCAAGCGGCGGATCGACCCGCTCATAGCCATGCAACCGCGCGACATCGAGCACGCGCGATTCGAGCGTGGCCGCCGCGTCGGCAAGCGGGGGCAGGCGGTCGTGGAATCCTTCGGGAAGTAGTCCGTTCATCTTCTTAGCCCTCTCCCCTCTGGGGAGAGGGTTGGGAGAGGGGCAGTGCGGTAAGGGCAGTCGCAATGGCGTGCGCCACCCCGTCCAGATTGCTGCCCACCTCGAAATTCGTGAACCGGATCACGCGATACCCCTGATGTTCAAGCCATGCCGTGCGCCGTGCGTCCTTTGGCTCGCACAACGCATGGGTGTCGCCATCGATCTCGACAATCAGCCTTCGCGACCGGGCGACGAAGTCGGCGATATAGGGCGCGATCACCACTTGGCGAGCGAATTTGACCTGTTCAAATCGCTTGGCGCGCAGGATCGACCACATCGCCGTCTCAGTCGGCGTGGGATTTTGTCGCATGGCCTTGGCGCGGGCGAGTAGCGTTTCGTCGATCTTGGGCATTGCCTGACTGCCCCTCTCCCAACCCTCTCCCCGGAGGGGAGAGGGCTATAGACATCAGAACTTCAGCGCCATCGCGGTCCGGACCCCCGGCAGCGCGCGGACGCGGGCGACCAGCTCGGGCGTTACCGCTTCGTCGACCGACAGCAGCAGCACCGCTTCGCCACCGGCATCGCGGCGGCCAAGGTGGAAGGTGCCGATGTTGACGCCAGCGTCGCCCAGCGCGGTACCGATGCGGCCGATAAAGCCCGGCGCGTCCTCGTTCACCACATAGAGCATGTGGCCGGCGAGATCGGCTTCGACCTTGATCCCGAACAGCTCGACCAGGCGCGGCGCGCGGTTGTTGAACAGCGTGCCGGCGACCGAACGCTCACCCGAGTCGGTCTTGACCGCGACGCGGATCAGCGTGTGGTAATCGCCTTCCTTCTCGGTCTTGACCTCACGCACCTCGATCCCGCGCTCCTTGGCGAGGAAGGGGGCGTTGACCATGTTGACCGTGTCGGTCTGGGTGCGCAGGAACCCGGCGAGCACCGCGCTGACGATCGGCTTCTGGTTCACCTCGGTCGCCGCACCCTCGCTATGGATCGAGACGCGCGGGATATCGCCATGGGTGAGCTGGCCGACCAGGCTGCCGAGCTTTTCGGCCAGCGCCATGTACGGCTTCACGCGCGGCGCTTCCTCGGCGGTCAGGCTGGGGACGTTGAGCGCGTTGGTGACGCCGCCATTGACCAGGTAATCGGCCATCTGCTCCGCAACCTGGATCGCGACATTGACCTGTGCCTCGCTGGTCGATGCACCCAGATGCGGGGTGGCGACGAAGTTGGGGGTGCCGAACAGCGCATGTTCCTTGGCCGGTTCGGTGACGAACACGTCGAGCGCCGCACCCGCGATATGGCCGCTGTCGAGCAGTTCCTTGACCGCCGCCTCATCGACCAGCCCGCCGCGCGCGCAATTGATGATGCGCACGCCCTTCTTGGTCTTGAGCAGGTTCTCGCGGCTCAGGATGTTGCGCGTCTGGTCGGTCAGCGGCGTGTGCAGCGTGATGAAGTCGGCGCGGGCGAGCAAGCCGTCCAGCTCGACCTTCTCGACACCCAGCTCGACCGCGCGTTCGGGCGACAGGAACGGGTCGAACGCGATCACCTTCATCTTGAGGCCCAGCGCGCGATCGGCGACGATCGACCCGATATTGCCCGCACCGATCAGGCCGAGCGTCTTGCCGGTCACTTCGACGCCCATGAAGCCGTTCTTCGGCCACAGCCCCGCCTGGGTCTGCGCATTCGCCTCGGGCAGCTGGCGCGCGAGCGCGAACATCAGGGCGATGGCGTGTTCGGCGGTGGTGATCGAATTGCCGAACGGGGTGTTCATCACCACCACGCCCTTGGACGAGGCATAGGGAATGTCGACATTGTCGACGCCGATGCCGGCGCGGCCGATGACCTTCAAATTGGTCGCGGCGTCGATGATCTCCTTGGTCGCCTTGGTCGAGCTGCGGATGGCGAGGCCGTCATATTGGCCGATGATCGCCTTCAGCTCTTCCGGCGTCTTGCCGGTGATCTCGTCCACCTCGAC
>CAZWZP010000020.1:27652-27972 GCA_964638925.1 uncultured Stakelama sp.
TGATGAGTACTTTGGGCATTGTTATCTCCCTCTCCCCTTCAGGGGAGAGGGCCGGGGAGAGGGGCAGTGTCTCGTCCGGCCCTGTCAAATGATATGGAAAGTTCGAGAGGGACTGCCCCTCTCCCAACCCTCTCCCCTGAAGGGGAGAGGGCTATTCAGGTTCAGCCCGCCTTGGCGGTGGCGTAGGCCCAGTCGAGCCACGGGCCGAGGGCTTCGATATCGGCGGTATCGACCGTCGCGCCGCACCAGATGCGCAGCCCCGCCGGGGCGTCGCGATAGCCGGCGATGTCATAGGCGGCGTGTTCGGCCTCGAGCAGCGA
>CAZWZP010000020.1:28011-28638 GCA_964638925.1 uncultured Stakelama sp.
GCACACGCTGGTGGTCGAGCGGATCGCGTCGTCCGCAGCCAGATTGCCCAGCCAGTCACGCTCCGCGACCAGCTTCTGCAAGGCGGCGGCATTGGCGTCGCTGCGCGCGATCAGGCCGTCGAGCCCGCCCAGACCCTTGGCCCATTCGAGCGCGAAGATCGCGTCCTCAACCGCCAGCATCGACGGCGTGTTGATCGTCTCGCCCTTGAACACGCCCTCGGCCAACTTGCCCTTGGCCATCAGGCGGAACACCTTGGGCAAAGGCCAGGCGGCGGTGTGGTTTTCGAGCCGTTCGACCGCGCGCGGGCCGAGGATCAGGACGCCATGGCCGCCTTCGCCGCCCAGCACCTTCTGCCAGCTGAAGGTCGCGACATCGATCTTGTCCCACGGCAGGTCATACGCGAACACCGCGCTGGTCGAATCGGCGAAGGTCAGGCCCTCGCGGGTCTCCGGGATCCAGTCGCCATCGGGCACACGCACGCCGCTGGTGGTGCCGTTCCAGGTGAACAGCACATCGGTCGACCAGTCGATCTGCGACAGATCGGGCAGCTGGCCGTAATCGGCGCGGATGATCGTCGGATCGAGCTTGAGCTGCTTGGCCGCATCGGTGACCCAGCCTTCGCCGAA
>CAZWZP010000021.1:0-27512 GCA_964638925.1 uncultured Stakelama sp.
GACCTGCCCGGCGAGAACCGGTTCTTCCGCAGCAACGGCACCGCCATCGGCACCGCCGGTCGACCCCGTCCTAGAGCGGTCGCGATAGCGAGCGGTGCGACCATATGTGCGGCATCGGTATGGCCATAGAGCAGCCGGTCTCGCACTGTCGCCCAGGTCATGTCGCGGACCAGTTCCAGCTTCAGCCCCTGTGCCTCGGCGAAGCCCAGTTCATGCGCCAAGATCGGGAGCGCCGCATCGACCAGCGGCAGGAAGCCGATCCGCATCGTCTCGTCGCTCACGGCAAATCCCCCATCAGCGCCTCGGCGGTGACGATCGCCTCGGCAATCTCCGCGATCCGGCGGTTCGTCCGCATCGCCTGTCCGCGCAGCAGCGCATAGGCGGCGGGCTCGTCGATCCCGCGCTTCTTCATCAAAATTGCCTTGGCGCGGTCGATCATCGCGCGCTCGGCGAGCGCGTTCTTCGCTGCGTCCAGTTCGCGCTGGAGCCGCGAAAACGCCTGGAACCGCCGCACCGCCAGGTCGATCACCGGTTTGATCCGCTGTTTCGACAGCCCGTCGACGACATAGGCCGAAACGCCCGCGTCGATCGCCGCCCCGGTCGCCTCGGCATCGCTCTGATCGACGAACATCGCGATCGGCCGGTCGAGCGCGCGCGACATGGCGAAGAAGTCCTCAAGCTGATCCCGGCTCGGATTCTCAAGGTTGATCAGCACGACCTCGGGACGTGCCGCCTCAATCTGCGTGGCAAGTGGACCAGCCGGATTGATCAGAACCAGATCGACCAGCCCCGCCTCCCGCAAGCCGTCGGATATGATCGCCGCGCGCGTTGAGCTGGTGTCGATGATCGCGATGCGCATTTCGCGTCCATATGCAACAGCGCGCAGCGACGCCAGATGTGCAGAGCAACCCGCCGTACGTTGCCACTTCATGATCCAACGCTATCAATGCGCTCCGTGCTCACTCCGCCCGAGTGGGCGGCACGATGTCAGTGGCTGTTGAGAGCAGAGCTGCCCCCCGATTACAGGCGTCGGCGCAAGCACGACGGTACTCTGTATGATTACGCGGCGGCCGCGTAGCGGCGCGGCGTCACCCCTCTGTGCGCCCACCGATTGTGAACGGTGGCCTATCGCTCCTTTTTCGTGAACAGCCAGTTTTGGCGGATATGACTAACATCGGGCTGCGCCGGATCGAACACGGGCATAGAAACCCATGTGAACGTGCGGCAAGAACTCAAGCCACTCATCGAATCAGGCGCGGCAGGACGTACAGCGCTAGCCTGATCTCGAGCGGATCCACTGACCTTTTAGACGGCCCGTTGCAGCCTCGCCCAGAACGCTAAAAGGAGGGTTAATCAGCGCGTGACGATGAACCTGGCGAAGCGCGTGCTGACTGCCGAGGGGAAAAGCGAGCAACTCGATCAGAGAGCGGGCAGTAAGGGGGACATCTGAGCGCCTTACTGCTCGCCAAACAGTATCGCGTCCATTATTTCGCACTTCTGCAATCCGTACTCCCAGTTCCTAAACTGTGCTCGCTTTGCAGCTGCGGTAAGTAACCCACCCTTGATCCTCGACTCGCTACAGCTCGGCAAGCATGTTGGTCGGTGCGACTTCAAACGTTTTCAAAGAATGACAACGCGTCAGTCACCGCCTGATCACCGCATCCGCGCCGATTTCGATCGATGGGCGCCGGCTGAAGGACCGACGAGCACCACTTAGGTGCCGCCTTCACCATCACGATCCCCTCCGCAAAAGATCACGCGCGCTATCCGATGGACGCTGCTCCCTAAATGTGGCGCGTATCCACGGCCTCGAAGTGCCCATTCCTGAAAAGCGGCCAGCGAGCAGACGCCCTTCCACTGCAACTACAATCCAGAAAGGAAAATTGTGTCATACGATCTTAGATTTGTCGCGCCTGAACGGCGCGAGGAGGTGTGCCGACGTATCCAAACGATCGAGCGGTTCATTGCGAATCCCGGTCGCAAATCCGCCGAGAAAGCGGCCGAGGAGCTCGGCATCCGACCCGCTCAATTCTACAACTTGGTGCGGGCCTGGCGCGAGGTTCGCCGACCCGAACGGCTCGCTGGGTCCGTCACGCGGAGGCAGCGCAACCTGGCAATCAGCGACGAGCAAGCTAAAGGTATGGATCGCGTCATTGCAAACGATCCGCGGGCCGATCCGTCCGACATTGTCCACGCAATCATGAAGCACGGCTTGGGCCCGGACGTGACGCTCCCCCGACAAGAAGTGGTCGCGCGCTATGTTGCACGCGCCAGACCACCTCTCCTGCCGCTAGCGATCAAAAACCAATGCGAAATGATGATCGACCATACGGTGCTTGACGTGCCCGTCGTTTCCGGATCCGCACTCATGCGGCCTCTCGCCACGATGATTATCGATACGAGCCTAGACGCCATCGTCGGGCTTTCACTGACCTTGAGGCACCCAGACGCGGCAGGGGCCGCGGCGGCCCTTCTAGACACGCTCCGCCATAGCCACGGCACGGAGCGCCCCGGTAGAGCTCCACGCATTTTGCGAACGACGGATGGCGAGGGCGATTGGAACGGCCTCGACCACTGTCTGTTACGGGCGTCCTTCGAGATCGACGTCAAGGCAATCACGCCGCGCGGTGGCGGAAAGGCTATTTCGGCGCTTCTCGGACAACAGGTCTGCGGAATTTCCCTCAGACCATGGCTAGCCCGCGCGCCGCTCGCGAAACGCGAAGCCCTTCCAGATAGGTCCCCGCAACCGATGACCCTGAAAGAGGCTACGCATTATATCCGCGATCTTGTTGTATCACACCGCACAACTTCGCACTTCGCTCATCTCGATGGTATCGCCCGTAGACTGCTCGATCAAGATTTAGAGCGGCTTAGCAAAAGCTAGGGCGAAGTGCCCCCGCGAGCACAACGTCAATCCCACGCAATACCTGCGCCATTCTGCCATCGCCAACGCCTCGCCCACCCACAGCACCAACTGACTTGAGGACATGGAGAATAGGCTCATTGTGCCTCAGAACCTCCCTCCGCCATGCCGCCTCCGCCATGCTGCGTGACAGCGTTTGTGCGTTGCGCGTTCGAGAGTAGTCCAGACCCTTGATATCCAGTGTGCTCCGCGGCGCGAGCGCGATCCTTCCCACCCGCGGGCCGATCCACTGCACAAGCGCCTGACCGTAGGTGTGGCCACCCGGACGCCCGATCGAAAGATCACGCACGCTCTTCCGTAACTCGTGAAGGGCGAGATCCTGTTCGGAAAACGGCGGAGGCAGAGTAAAGTGGAGGTCCACCTTTGGCTGCGCGTCGACCGTTCGGTCAGCCTTATGTTCCGCGAAGAATTCAAGCCCTTCAGCTATCGCCTCGCGCTGTAGATCGACAAATTGGCCCTGCGATCCTAGCCTACTGGCTATGATTAACCCCGAGGCAGTTTCAACAACAACTGCTACAATAGCAAGTTGCCGCTCGTCGTCGTCCAACTGAATCGCCACCGCGGTAAGGTCGACAAGCAACCCTTGGCCGTACGCCGTTGAGATATACTTTGGATTGCGGCCGAGGGCTTTTCGCTCATGCTGTACCAGCCGCTCGATGCGCTGCAGCGCGGACGCTTTGCGATGCTCATCGAGATCTCGGTTAGCCTCATCTTGTGCATCAAATAGTCTGCGCGCGATGTCCGCGTTGCGCGCACCGCCGCCCTCGGCGCGGAGCAGCTCTTCGGCAGCTTTTCGCAGCGGATGATTGTCCTCGATAGAAACACGACGAGGCTGCTGAGTGCCATGGGGGACCACCCCCGCAATTCCGTGCTCACGCCATGCCTTTCGCACCTTGTAAAACCCAGCGCGGCTCAATCCGATCGAGGCGGCTAAAGGCTCCCACGGCTCACCACGCTCTGCTCGCCAAACAGCCTCAATGCGATTCAGCACCATCTCCCGTTTTTTCGGTGCCACTGCATCGAACACAATTTGCTCGCGCGGCGGAATTCCCGACGGCCAAATCTGCTCAAAGAGTTCCCAATCTCGGTCCATCAGGAACCGTTAACCACGAAAAATGCATTCGTCTACTGCTAAACGCTTGCGAAATTTTCAAGAGCACCGACATTGTCTACTCCAATATGCTAAGGATGCGAGACAATGGAAAAGCGCCAATTATATGGGATGATTAGCCAAGCTGCTTCAGGGGCAGCATTTCACACCGCGTCGGGCATCGCCCGGGTCAGGCGAAGACAGACCGTGGACGAGTATCCCGAGAATGACTTTCTCCTACTCGAGGTTGTCCGCCTAGCGGCTCCCAAATTCCGCGCGTGGACAACCATGCAGGCTCTTGCCCTTGCGTTCGAAACTGGTGGCTGGGCGCTTTGCATTGATGACAACGCAGCCGCCGCCTGAGCACAACCTCTTGGAAATCGGAACAAGATCATGACAGACAACAATCTGAACAACAGTCGGCTTTCGGAACAGAAGATGCCTCCGCGCGTGCCAGCGCGCCACGTCGACCGGCGCATTCCGAACTACCTCAACACCAACGAACCGGCACTCCGATCACGTATTCGTCGACCAACGATGCGCTGGCGGGGTCTCGAAGAGGCCAGCCGTATGGCGCAGATCATCGTGCTGGATCACGGCGGGCACGCGCGCCCCGTCATCAATCGAGGGCAGCAGCACCTCCGGTCCCGGATGAGTTCGCGGAAGACCGGGATCCAGCAGATTGTCGAGGGTCGCGGTCACCGCGATCTCACAATGTGGAACGAAGTAAACCCACAGGTCCTGGATTTCCAGGCGCACCCGTTCCTCATCCGTGGACAGATCGGCGACGAGCCCTTCGACTACTACCCCGATCACATCCGCCTGATGCGTAACGGTCGTGTTGAGCTCATTGAGGTCAAGCGCACTCCCGCCGACCTCAACGAGCCGACCTACCGCCGAAAACTGGGCGCTGTCGCGGAGATCGTGCGCCGGGGGGGATGGCACTTCCGCATCCTCTACCACGCCGCCATCACCGGCCCGCGTTGGCGCATGCGAAACGTCGAGGCGCTCTACGCCCGTCGTTATCTGCTGCTCGATCGCGACGAGCAGGATGTAGTCAATGCCTTCGTCATGAACGGTGTCTCGACGACCTGGTTGGCGCTTCGCGACATTCTCGCGCCCGATAACCCACGACGCGGCAATGCGGTCATCGAGAACGCCATTGCACTCGGTCGGATCGACGTCGACCTCGACCAGCGTATCACCTGCTCTACGGTAGTCACACCGCTGCCGCCGTTGCCACACCATAACCAGATCAGGCTCTGAGGATGACGTAACTCGTCATCTGCATTCATGCGGCCCAACCGCCGCCACTCCGTCGGTGGCTACGGTCACCGCACCGCGACTAACCCGAACTGAACAGCCTTCAAGGTTCCCGGTCGTGGACGCAGCTGTCCGCGGGCGCGGAACCCTGCGTCCAGGAGACACCACATGAAAGCACTTCCTCTTAGACTCGAACCTGGTGACATTGTAGCCATCGATCACATCGATCACGTGTTCGAGCGGATCGATCCGGACGGCCTCGTCACCTTTCGCATCATGGGCGGAAAGGTTGAGTTCGAGATTACCGACGAAAACACCGGCTTCCCGCGTAAACCGAACGCCAAGGATATCGCCAGCTTGATGGCGGCTGGGACGATGGTCAAACGCGCCCGCGATCTCGAAGAGGGCCCCCGTCAGGCAGCACGTAAGCGCGAACTGAGCGCTAACGCCGCCCGCGCCGAGGACCCCGTATCCGCGTTCCGGATCGCATTCATTCGCGCATACGACAAGGCTCCCTGTGGCCTTTCCGATCGGGCGCTTCGCGCCTTCAACGAGCTCCTACTCGGCGATCCAGTGATCGCGGCAATGCCCGGTGCCCGCGTCTACGCCGGTTCGACCCTGCGATCCTGGATCCACGAGCGGGGATTTCATGGAGACCGCCGCGCGCGCGACGGCGTCGCCATGACTGGCAAGCGGCGCGGGCGTCAGGTCAAGCACCCGATCGAAATTCTGTCTCACTATCTCGCGATTGCAGTTGGGCGGAAGTCCACCGCCAGTTCGAACGCAAGTGCAAAAGCCTATAAGGCCTGGACATGCTACCGGGCCGAAATCGGGCGCATTAATCGTGGCGCGCCCACTGGCCGCGAAGGCACCGATTACCCACAACCGCCAGTCCCCTACAAGACTGTGAGCTACACGACCTTTTGGCGGATGTGCCGCGACCTGCAGTCGTCCGCCGCGCTTGCCGCCGAACACGGCCGCCAAGCCGTGTACCAACGCTACGGCGGCAGCGGCATTACCGATCGTCATACACGCATCGGTGCCTTCGGACAGATGGATGACACAAGGATCCCAGCCATCTTCCTTGTCGATGACGAGATGGGGATTCCGCTCGGACAAGCGACCTTCACTGCGATGATGGAGAGCGTCAGCAAGTGCATAATCGGGTGGAATCTGTGCTGGGACGAGCCGTCCAGCGCCACGGCGCTCGAAACCTATGCACACGCGAACACCCCAAAGGCAATTCCACGCGATATCGATGACGTCCACCCCGAGCTGAAGTGGATCTGCTGCAGACTGGCAGCGGTCCTACTCGACAACCTTGCTGGACACCATTCGCGCCATTTCGAAGACGCGATGATGGATGCCGGAACGGACGTTCACTTTTCAGGCGCGCACATGCCGCGCGACAAGGCAGAAATAGAGCGCGCGATCGGCACGATCCTCGGCATGGCGTTCAAGGACCTGCCATCAGCGACATATGACATCCCACGCGCACGGGAGTTCGGGTTCGATCACACGAAAATGGTCATGGTCCCGATCCGCAAAGCTCGCGAACTGCTGCTCCGAGCCATCTGCGTCTACCACCTCAAGCCGCACAACGGACTCGATGGGCGTTCACCCGCGCTAGTTTTCAAACAGCAGACGGCTCGCGAAGGCATCAGCGTCATCGATGACCTTGATGAATTTCGCAAATCGATCGGAGACGTCGAGTTCGACGGAAAGCTCCGCCCGAGCGGGGTCGTGATCAAAGGCCTGCGATACTCGCACGCGAAGATCACTCGAGAGCTTATTGACGACATTGTGTCACTGCAGCCCGCATCCGAAGCTAAGAACAAGGTCACCACGCTTCCGGTTAAAGTGAAATACTCACGTCACGACATGGGCCGCATCCACGTCTGGAACGAGCGGACCAAGCGCTACGTCACATTGCCCGCCGTGAGGCAGGACTACGCCGATGGTCTCCCTCTCTGGGCGCACAAACGCATCGCAGAGATCGCGAAGCTCGACATGCGTGACTACAACGAGGAAACGGAGGATTCCGATGGCGACCGTCTGATAGAGGCACGCGCGGGTCTGTTCGACGCGGTTCGCAATATCACGCCTGAGGCGGCCGAGCATGATCGCGCGACCCTCGCCAAGCTCAAGGATTCACCGCTCTTCAAACGCATCATGGGCGACATCATTGAGGTCGTCGATGAGGACGTTGCACCCCTCGTGGCGCCGCAGCGCGCCGACGCGCCCGACACGCAACTGAAGGACGGGTTGGCCGCGCCATTCCGCGCCGACGCCACCACAATGACGCCGCGCACCAACGAACGGCACGGTGCTGCTGAACGCGTGGCAAACGCCAAGAAGCCTCGGCGCCCGAAGGCGAAGCAGCCGAAGAATCGCGATCCCCGCAACGCGGGATCGTCCAGAAAGACGGCAGCCATCGGCGATAACGGCAGCCCTGCGCAAACTTCTATCAACCGCCCAAAGTGGGGAGTGACTTATGACTGATAGCACTAGCGCCAAGAAGTCGGAGGCGCAGCGCGCCTTCGAGGCCACGAAGACACCGCCGACGCTCCCCACCGCCAGCAGGCAGACGCAACCCCGCGACCGCCGCGATGCTGGAGCGCCGCGACCGGGGTCTCTGGCTGACCGCTCGCAGCGCGTGGGCAGAGCCATCGCCGGCATCCGGAGCTTACGTTTACCTGAGCCGCGCCAGCTCGAGATACACGCGGAGTTCGACGAGATCAGGCTTACCGGGCTTGAGATGAAGGGTCTGCCTATGTTGGGCATGACCCTGTTCGAAGTCACCGGTGCCGGCAAGACCACGACCGCAGAGGAATACGCCAAGCGTATCAATGCGAACGATGAGGAGGGGAAGGTCTCTGTCCTTCACATTCGCCTCGACAACTCCGGCACGGCACGCAGCCTCTATGTGGAGGCACTCGCGAAGCTCGGAGATGGTTTTGCCCTCAACGGCACCGAGCACAGCCTGCGCCGCCGCACGCTCGACGCACTTGGCGACGCTGGGACGGAGCTGGTCATCATCGACGAGAGCCACCACGGCGGTAAGCGATCAGGCTTCGGCGGTGAGATCACCTCGTCCGTCAAGTTGCTGCTCGACGGTGGAATCGTGCCCGTTGCGCTACTGGGCACCGAGGAAGCTGTGCCGGTCTTCGCAAAGGATCTCGAACTGAGCGGCCGCCTCACGGCACCGTGCAGCCTAAACGGCCTGCGCTGGCACGACGAGTACGAACGGGAGGTTTGGGAAGGTCTATTAGCGAACCTCGATAGCCGCCTAGTAAGCGATGGCATCATCGACAGAAAGATCGGCCTGGACGATCCCGCCCTACAGCGCCCGCTGCTCGAGGCGACAAACGGCGTGATCGGTCAGCTGATGGGAACGATCCGTACGGCCGTCCGCCACGCCATTCGCGAAGGGCGCGATCATGTCACCTTTGAGGATCTCGTCGTGGCCATTGACCTGTGGAACATTGGCCACAGGTTCATCGGATACAATCCGTTGAGACACGGCTGATGGTACGTCAGGCCCGCCGCGCAGCCAACCTCGTCCCCGGAGCGTCGCTCCGGGGACTTGTCTTCGATAGCTGCTATGACAACCGCATCCCCCACACCTTCGGTATGCTCCGCCACTTCGGGATGCCCAACCGCAATCGCGTCCTTGTGTCGGAGAGCGAGCACCTCAACACGGGTGGGCTCGCGTCAGCCTTGAGAATTGATGAAGCTGAAGTACTGCGCCGCCGCTACCCGCTGCGAAGCAGCGGACATCGCGAGTTTTTCGGCATCTGCATCATGAGGAGCCGGATAGAGGACAGAGTTCGCAGGTTCTCCCCGGCGGCAATCGCGCGAGGAATCATCTATCACCCTGCCACCCACGAGTTGCGGGATCTCCCGTTTTCGACGATGGGGTGGGACATTCTACAGGACGCCTGTCCCTGTGAGAACAGAGGCGTGGTGCAAAACTGGGTAACCGTTAATGGTTCGAGCCGCTGCCACTCCTGCGGCGGCAGCCTGGGCAAGGTCACCTCCGTCCCGGTGCCGGAGCACCTAAGGCCATCACTCCAGTTCGTTGCAGGGTTGGTAGATCCCGATCCAACGGTCCAGCGTGCGGCGCTCGCTATGCTGCCTGGCGAGCTCCAGAGCACTAGCCGCACGCTTCTCTACGACATCGTGATGAACATAGTGCGAGCCCTCGATACCGACGTGGAGCCCGCCGATCCCTTATCGCGCACCACCATGCTCGCCCAAGCCTGTCAGATCGTGATTGGCTGGCCTAACGGTTTAACAGGCGCCGACCGCCCCGCCAAATGTCCCGAGCACCGATGGGATTGGATACGCCGAACCTACCCCATTCTGGATCGCGATGCGGCCGCGTCGAGCGCTAGCACCGGATCACCAGCACCTGACACGAGGAGCTCGGCTTACGCCCCGTCCAGATCAGGCGGACGTCTCCAGACCAACTTCCTTAGCGCAATGGAGGCTGCACGTCTCGGCGGCGTGGACGAGCAGGCGCTAAAGAACGCTTGGGATGACGGCATCTTCACGAAGCATGTGTGGACGCTTGGGGGCCGCCGCGTCAGGGTGTTCGATCCGGGCGAAGTTATCGCCATTGCGCCGACTTTGCGCCTCGGAGGTTCGCGCGCCATCGCGGCGCGACATCTCGGGCTGCCAGTCTACGGGCTCGAACAATTGCTCGAAGTCGAGCTATTCACACCTGTCGCGCCCAGCAGGGAGCTCAAGCAAATCACCGCCCACAGGGAAGCTGCCTATCGACTCGTGGCGAAAGTCGAGGGCAAGGTTTCCGTTGTGAGCGGGCCAACCGTGCCATTCCTTGACGCGATCCGCCACGTGTCTGGCCGACCGAAGCCCTGGGGAGCAGCCTTCGTAGCACTGCTTAACGGTGACGTGCCCTTCAGCTTGCGCCGCGGCGCCGAGAAGACCGGCTTGGCAGGGCGGATTATCGTCGGGCGCGATTCGATCGCTGACCTGGCGAGCATGTCTCACGAGCCCGTGGCACGCGCCCCGGTTCATCGATCCGAGGAATGGGTAGGCGCAGACGCAATCGAGTGCCTCAATGGGGCGCCGAGCTCCACCTACCTCCTTGAGGGGCTTCCATTCTCCGGAACGGCTTCGAAGAGATGTTTCCGAGCGGATGCGGTGCTCAAACGCGCAGCAGCAGGCGTAACCACATTCGACCTGTCCCGTCGGGCTGGCGTCGGAACGAGACGCATTGTGACGAGGCTCGAAGAGAACAATGTGAAAAAGGTCGCGCCAGGGCTTTGGGAACGCTCCGCAGCCGAAAAGCTCACGTTGGTCCCAGGTAGCTGGTAGAGCAGATCGAACATGCCAGCCCCCGGCCTGGGCGTTGGTCTGATGAAGAACCCTAAGACTTCGCGAACAGGCCAGACTGATGGACGAGGCCGTCGAAACCTTCGGGCATGCGATCCAAACGACCGAGCACTTCAGCTAGTTAGGACAACCCGGCAGGCAAATCTATGCTTACTCACTCGAATTGATCCGATCTGAGCGGTCCAAGTGCAAGCTCGGTCTCCTTTGAGCGGACAGATTGCAATCGAAGCAACCGCTCAAGATGAAAAAGGTGCCTCTTTTCAACACCGGATTGAGCGATCATTGGTGAAAGCTGACATTTCCCAATAGCGCCGGTCCCGATCGCCGGGGATCCTGTCAGAATCGCTGCAACGCGCTACACGCCCGCTCCATGCGTTGCGCAGGCGGCGCCACGCCAGATTCACGGCCCGCACCACCCGTTTTCCTTGGCTTTCCGCTAGAATGAGAAGTTCCAGCCATCTGTCATCGGCTGGGCGTTCCATCCGGTCGCGTGGCGGCCCAGTTTGACGAGCGAGGCAAAGCGGGCCGCCGGATGAGATTCCTGGGCATCATGAACGGATTGTGGGCGATTGGCAGTTCCGCCGAGCTCGTCGCCGCCCAATATCGCGCGCTGCGCAGCCAGGTTCCGCTGATGTACGCGCTGATGATCGTCGATGCCGCATTTCTTGCAGCCGCGACCTTCCACGACGTTCCGCTCGCGCTCAGCATCGGCGCGCCGATGCTCCTGACCGTGATGGCGAGCATTCGGGCGCTGATGTGGATGCGGCGACCGGACACCACTCCGGAGACTGCCAGCATCCGCCGCTATCTCCGCGGCACTGTTGTGGTCGCCGCGATCCTCAGCGCCGCGTTCGGCGGCTGGGGTTTCGTGCTCATGAACTTTGCGACCCCCGCGCAAGTCTTTTCGATCGCACTCTATATCTTCGGCGGTGCGATCGGATGCTGCTACTGCCTCCAGGCGCTGCCGGCGGCCGCGCGCCTCGTCCTCCTGCTCGGCGCCGCGCCGGTAACGGCCCGCCTCCTGCTGTCGCACGACTGGTATTTGTTCGGGATCGGGGTCAACTTCATCCTCGTGGCGGCGCTGATCGCCAAGATGCTGTCGAGCTACCATGATGGCTATATCGACATGCTCAACTCACGCTCGGAGATGCTGGCCGAGCAGGCGCGCGCGCAATCGGCAGAGCGCCGGGCGCAGCAACTCGCCTATCAGGATGTCCTGACCGAGCTGCCCAACCGCCGGGCGTTGAGCGAGAATCTTGCTGGCTTGCGCTTCCTCGCGCCGGAACGTGCCGTTGCGTTGCTGGTGCTCGATCTCGACCATTTCAAGGCGGTGAACGACGTTCATGGCCACCATGCCGGCGACGAGTTGCTGCAACGCGTGGCGGAATGCCTGACCGAGATCGTTGACGGAACCGGCACCGCCTATCGGCTTGGCGGCGACGAGTTTGCGATCACGCTGGACCTTGATCGCGCGCGGCCCGATCTGGCCGAGGTCACCGCGCAGCGCATCGTCAGCAAACTCGCGACGCCCTTCTGGATCGACGGGCTGGTCCACCATATCGGCGGCAGCATCGGCATATCGCTATATCCGTGCGACGCGACCGACAGCGAAACGCTGATGCGCCGCGCCGATATCGCCCTGTATCAGGCCAAGGCGTCCGGCCGATCGCAATATCGTATGTTCGAACGCGCCATGGACGCCCAGATCGTCCGCCGATCGGTGCTGGAGCAGGAGTTCCGCCGCGATCTCATTCAGGGTGCCTTCCGCCCCTATTACCAGCCGATCGTCCATCTCGAGTCCGGCGACATCACCGGTTTCGAAATGCTCGCGCGGTGGGAGCGCGACGATGGCAACGACGTCGGGCCATGCGAGTTCATCCCCATCGCCGAGGAATGCGGGTTGGTCGGCGAGCTGATGCTCAACCTGCTCGAACAGGCCTGTTTGGATGCGACGGCGTGGGGGCCGGACCTGACCCTGTCGATCAACGTGTCGCCGACCCAGCTGAAAGACCGGTGGCTCAGTGAGAAAATCCTGCGGGTGCTGACCCAGGCCGGGCTACCGCCGCGACGGTTGAAGCTGGAAATTACCGAGAATGCGCTGATCGCCGAGCCCGCGCACGCCAAGTCGATTGTCGAGAGTCTCAAGAACCAGGGCGTGCTGCTCGCGCTGGACGATTTCGGCACCGGCTATTCGTCGATCCAGCATCTGCGCATCCTGCCGTTCGACAATGTGAAGATCGACCGGTCCTTCATCACCGGCATCGAGCATGACCCCGAGGCGCATCGCATGGCGGTGTCGATCATCCACCTGGCCTTCAACCTCGGCCTGTCGGTGGTGGCCGAGGGCGTCGAGAGCGCCGGCGTCCTGGCCATCCTCAAGGAAATCGGATGCGCCGAGGGCCAGGGCTATTTCTTTGGCCGCGCGGTCAGCCAGGCCGGCGCGCTGGTTCTGCTCGACCGCTCGCGCGGACTTGCCGAGGAGCATGAACGCCGCGCCGTCTGACAATCGGCGCGGCGTCGCGACAGCGATCAGTCGATCAGTTCCAGCGCCACCGCCGTCGCCTCGCCACCGCCAATGCACAGCGAGGCCATGCCACGCCGCTGGCCGTTGTTCTGGAGCGCGGCGATTAGCGTCGCCATGATCCGCGCGCCGCTTGCGCCGATCGGGTGACCCATCGCGCACGCACCGCCATTGATGTTGAGCACGTCGTGCGGGATCGACAGGTCACGCATCGCGATCATCGCGACCACCGCGAACGCTTCATTGACTTCGAACAGGTCTACATCGCCGACGCCCCAGCCCGCCTTGGCCAGCGCCTTTTGCATCGCAAAGACCGGCGCGGTGGTGAAACGCGCGGGGGCATGGGCGTGGCCGGCATGTGCGACCAGCCGCGCGACCGGAGTCAGGCCCAGCCGCTCCGCCACCGACGCGCGCGTCATCACCAGAGCCGCCGCGCCGTCCGAGATTGACGAGGCATTGGCGGCGGTCACGGTCCCGTCTTTGGCAAAGGCCGGCTTGAGTGTCGGGATCTTGGCGGGGTCGCCCTTGGCGGGCTGTTCGTCGAGTGCGACCGTGACCACGCCCTTGCGGGTCTTGACCTCAACCGGCACAATCTCGCGGTCGAACGCGCCGGATTGCTGCGCCTTCTGCGCACGGGTCAGGCTGGCGATGGCGTAGTCGTCCTGCGCCTCGCGCGTGAACTGGTATTCGGTCGCGATCTCTTCGGCATAGGTACCCATCGCGCGACCCGGCTCATAAGCGTCCTCGAGCCCGTCGAGGAACATATGGTCGTACAGGCGGTCATGGCCGATCCGCGCGCCGTTGCGATGCTTGAGCGAGAGATAGGGCGCGTTGGTCATGCTCTCCAGCCCGCCCGCGATGATCAGGTCGGCTGAGCCAGCCACAAGCGCGTCCGACGCCATGATCGCGGCCTGCATCCCCGATCCGCACATCTTGTTGACCGTCGTCGCCTCGATATGCTGCGGTAGCCCCGCGCGGATCGCCGCCTGGCGCGCGGGCGCCTGGCCGAGGCCCGCGGGCAGGACGCAGCCCATATAGATGCGCTCGATCGCCTCACCCTTCAGCCCCGCGCGCTCGACCGCAGCGCCGACCGCCGTCGCACCCAGCTGCGTCGCGGTCACATCCGCCAGCGCGCCCTGCATACTGCCCATCGGCGTGCGGGCATAGGAGACGATGACGACGGGGTCGGTGGACATGTTGGCCTCTCCGGGAGTTTGCGTTGCGGGCGATCTAGGCGTGCGCCTGCACAAATGCAAAAGGGACCCACGATGGAACTGCTCGACATCCTCAAATGGTTCGCCTCGATCAGCGGCATCATCGCGGCGTTCATGGTCAGCCTCGACAATGGGCGGCGCGTCACCGGATGGGGCTTTGCGCTGTTCGTCGCGTCGAGCATCGCGTGGATCAGCGGGGCGTTGATCGATGGCGAATCCGCACTGCTGTCACAGAATCTGGTGCTGTTCGGGATCAACATCTTCGGGGTGTATCGCTATCTGATCCGCAAGAAGGCGGTCGATGGCTGAACTTTACTGGCCGATCCTGCTCGGCATCCTCGGCGCGATCTTCGGCAGCTTCATCGCCACGGTCGCGATCCGCTGGCCGCAGGGGCGCAGCGCGCTGCGGGGGCGGTCGGCCTGTGACGGGTGCAACAAGGCGCTGGCAGCGCATGAACTGGTCCCGCTGTTCAGCTTCCTGCTGCAACGCGGGCGATGCCGGGCGTGCGGAAACGCCATCCACCTCGCCCACCCCGCCACCGAAGTCGCGGGGCTGGCGATCGGCGTCGCCGCGGGACTGGTTGCGCCGGGTTGGGAAGGCGTCGCAGGCGCGGTATTCGGCTGGCTGCTGCTCGCGCTCGCCGCGCTCGACCTCGCCGCCTTCTGGCTGCCCAATGTCCTGACCGCGACGCTGGCGATGGCCGGGGTGGTCGATGGCATCTTCTTCGAACCCGGCTGGGCCGACCGCATCCTCGGCGGACTGATCGGCTTCGGCCTCCTCTATCTCGTCGCCTTCACCTATCGCCATGTCCGCAAACGCGAGGGGCTGGGCGGGGGCGACCCCAAGCTGTTCGGGGCGATCGGCCTGTGGCTCGGCGCGTCGATGCTGGCGCCCGTCCTGCTGGGCGCGAGCGTCACCGGCCTTGCCGTTGCATTGGCGATGAAGCTGTCGGGACGCGAAATCGGGATGACGAGTCGGCTTCCGCTTGGCACATTGCTGGCCATCGCCGCATTCCCGGCGTGGCTCTATTCGGTTGGAGTGTGACGATGCGCGAGATTCTCGATGCCCAGCGGGCGGCGTTCATGGCGGAGCTGCCGGTCGGGCTGGACGTGCGCAAGGATCGGCTGAAACGCGCCGCCGCGATGGTGCGCGACAATGCCGCCCGCTTCTGCGACGCGCTGAGCGAGGATTTCGGCCATCGCAGCCGCCAGCAATCGATGATCACCGACATCGCGGCATCGGTCTCCCCGCTCGACCATGCGCGCAAGTCGCTCGACCGCTGGGCGCGGCGCGAGGAGAAGCCGGTAATGTTTCCGCTCGGCCTGCTCGGCGCGAAGGCCTGGGTCGAATATCAGCCCAAGGGCGTGGTCGGGATCATCTCGCCGTGGAATTTCCCGGTCAATCTGGTGATGAGCCCGCTCGCCGGGGTGTTTGCCGCCGGCAACCGCGCGATGGTGAAGACCAGCGAGTTCACACCCGTGACCGCCGCACTGTTCGAGGAACTGGCACCCAACTATTTCGACCCGACCGAACTGGCCTTCGTCAGCGGCGGGCCGGATGTCGGCAAGGCGTTCGCTTCCCTGCCCTTCGACCATCTGATCTTCACCGGCGCGACCGGCGTTGGCCGGCATATCCTCCACGCCGCTGCGGACAACCTCACCCCGGTGACGCTGGAGCTGGGCGGCAAGTCGCCCGCGATCCTGGGCCGCTCCGCCAATCTGGCGCAGGCGACCGAGCGGGTGGCGATGGGCAAGATGCTCAACGCTGGGCAGATCTGCATCGCGCCGGACTATCTGATGGTCGCGGCGGAGCAGGAGGCGGCGGCGGTCGACGGCATTGTCGCTGCGGCTTCGGCGATGTATCCGACGCTGTTGTCGAACCCCGACTATACATCGGTCGTCAACGACCGGCATTATGCCCGCCTGACCGCCGCCATCGCTGACGCGCGCGACAAGGGTGCGGAGGTGATCGAGGTCAACCCGGCGAACGAGGATTTCGCGTCGTCGAACAGCCGCAAGCTGCCTCTGCACATCGTGCGCAACCCGACCGACGACATGATCGTGATGCAGGAAGAGATTTTCGGCCCGATCCTGCCGGTGCGCAAATATGACAGCATCGACGGTGCGATCGCCGAGGTGAACCGGCGCGACCGCCCGCTCGCGCTCTATTATTTTGGCAGCGACGATGGCGAGCGCCGCCGGGTGCTTGACCGGACGATCTCGGGCGGGGTCAGCCTGGATGACACGATCTTCCATGTTTCGATGGAGGAATTGCCGTTCGGCGGGATCGGGCCGTCGGGCATGGGCGCCTATCATGGCGAACCGGGTTTCCGCACCTTCAGCCATGCCAAGTCTGTGTTCAAACAGTCGAAGCTCAACGTCGCCAAGCTCGGCGGGCTGATGCCGCCTTATGGCAAGGCGACCGACGCGGCGGTCAAACGGCAGATCGGCTAGAGCCCGGCCAGCCATTCACTCAGCATCGTCTGCCCCGCCGCCGCCGCTGCGGGGCCGAGTCGGTCATGCTGGTCGCGCAGTTCGGCAATGCTCAGCCCGCCCTGCGCCACATAATCGTCCGACCCGTCGAGCCAGTCTTCGAACTGCGCATCGTCCCCGATTTCGGGATGGAATTGCAGCGCCAGAAGCTCCGCCCCGCGGCGGAATGCCTGGTTGCGATAGGCCGGGGTCGATGCGAGCAATTCGGTGCCATCGGGCAAGTCGAACGTGTCGCCATGCCAGTGCATCACCGGCACGCCGTCGAGATGACGGAGCGGCGACCCTGCCCCGGCGTCGTTCAGGTCGATCGGCGCGAAGCCGACTTCCTTGACCGGCCCGGCGAATACCTCCGCCCCCAGCGCCGCGGCGATCAGCTGCGAGCCGAGGCAGACGCCGAGGGTTGGCTTTCCAGCGGCGAGGCGGGCTGCCAGCCTGGCGACCTCGTCCTCAATCCAGGGATGCGCATCGCGCTCATACACCCCCATCGGGCCGCCCATCACCACCAGCAGATCGGGCGCCACAAAATCTAGCGCGGCAAAGGCCGGGTCATCGACGTCCACGGTGTCGATCGCATAGCCCGCCGCAGCGATCGGCGCCCGAAACCCGGCCAGCCCTTCATAGGGCTTGTACCGGATCACGAGCGCCCGCACGCCTCAGTCCCCCGTCAGGATGCGGTCGACCAGCTGCTTCACCGTCGGCACGAAGCCGTTGGAATAGAAGGGGTCGCGCTTGAAATTATACGCGGCGTGACCGGCGAACATCAGATTCTGGTCGGTCGGCCCGCCATGGGCGATGTCCTGCAGCGTCTTTTGAATGCAGAAGCTGCGTGGGTCGGCGAGGCGGCCGGTGGAGTTGGTCTCGCTGTCCGCCCAGCTTGAGAAGCTGCACTGGCTGAGACAGCCCATGCAATCGGCCTGATCCTTGCGGATCGCCTGCTTTTCCACCGGATCGACGAAGATCAGCGTGTTGTCCGGCGTCTTGAGCGCGTCGGTAAAGCCGAGGCCAACCCATTCGCGGGCGCGCAGCAGATCGTTGCGAGTGACCCAGAAATTCTTGCCCTTCACCCCGGCGTCGAGCTGGAAGCTGTGGTCGCCCGCCGCCTCGGTCGAATAGGCAATCTGGCGCTCCGACCGCGCTTCAAGCGCACGCAGGAACGGGTTGCGCACTGCCGAGGAGTAGAAGCCCGTGGGAGAGAAGCGGTGGAGGAGCACATCGCCCTCCTCAATCTCCATCAGTTTGGATTTCCACCCCTCCGGGATCGGGCTTTCCTGGGTCAGCAGCGGACGGGTGCCAAACTGGAAGGCGATCGTGCCGAGTTCGGGATTGTCGATCCAGTCGGACCAGTCGCGCAGATACCAGACGCCGCCGGCCATCACGATCGGCACATCGTCGGAAATACCGCCTTCGCGCATCACCGCGCGCAGTTCCTTGACGCGGGGATAGGGATCCTGCGGCGCGCGGGGGTCTTCGGCGTTCGACAGGCCGTTATGCCCGCCGGCGAGCCACGGATCCTCATAGACCACCGCCGCCAGCCATTCCGATGCCTTGGAATAAGCGCGCTTCCACAAGGCGCGGAAGGCACGACCCGAGGAAACGATCGGCAGATAGCTGACGCCGTAGGAGGCGGTGATCTCGCTAAGCTTGTAGGGCATCCCCGCGCCACAGGTGACGCCGGCAACCATGCCGCGCGTCCGTTCGAGCACGCCGTGCAGGATGCGCTGGGCACCGCCCATTTCCCACAGCACGTTGATGTTGATCGCGCCCTTGCCGCCCGAAATTTCGAACGCGCGCTTCACCTGCTGCACCGCGCCCTCGATCGCATAGGCGATCAGCTCTTCATGGCGTTCGCGGCGGGTCAGCGCCTTGTAGATCTGGGGGATGATCTTGCCTTCGGCGTCATAGCTGTCGGCGTTGACCGCGCTCACCGTGCCGATACCCCCGGCGGCGGCCCAGGCACCTGCCGATGCATGGTTGGTCGCCGCAACCCCTTTGCCGCCCTCCACCAGCGGCCAGACTTCATGGCCGTTATAGACGATCGGCTTCAAACCCTTGAACAACGACATCCTCCAAAAAATTTCGCGCCACTTTTAGCCGCGATCCTTGATTTGTGCGAGGGGAATCACCCCAGCGCGCCGGGCCGGCCAGCGGCCTCCGCGTACAGCCTGGCATAGGATGCGATCATCGCCTGTTCGTCGAACAACTCGCGAGCGCGCATCTGGTTCGCCTTGCCCACGGCGCGGCGTGCATCGGGATTGGCCGCCAGCACCTCGATCCGGTCGCGCAGATGGACCGGGTTCCAGTCCTTGCTGATCGTCGAAACATTGCCGG
Organism: uncultured Stakelama sp.; assembly: GCA_964638925.1. Classification (GTDB taxonomy): domain Bacteria; phylum Pseudomonadota; class Alphaproteobacteria; order Sphingomonadales; family Sphingomonadaceae; genus Sphingomonas. The sequence goes on from CAZWZP010000021.1 coordinate 19,194, forward strand.
GATCGACCATCTTGGCGACGTCGCCGACCGGAGTCGAAGCGATGGCCAACCCGGCCGCCATCGCCTCCATGACCGCAATCGGCTGTTGCTCGCTCTTCGACGACAAAGCAAAGATGTCGAACAGGCCCATATATTTGTGCGGATCGGGCAGGAAACCGGCGAGCAGCACCTGTTTCTCCATGCCCATGTTCGCGATCGTATCCGCGATCGCCTCCCGGTCCGGGCCTTCACCGACGATCACCAGCTGCGCCTTGGTCTTCATGCCGCCGACGGCGCGGACCAGCATCGGGATATCCTTGACCGGGCGCAGTCCGGCCAGCGTGCCGACCACGACATGGCCCGGCAAGCGCTTGAAGCCCGGAATCGCTTTGGGATCGGGCTTGCGGGCATAAGCGGCGACGTCGATGCCGTTGGAGATGCGGTGGATGCGCGCCTTGGGCTGTTTCCAGATATGGTAGGCGATGCTTTCCAGCGCGTGCGACGGCACGACCAGGCCATGCGCCGCGGTCAGCGCGATGCGGCGGTACATATTGCGCACCCGGTTGAGGCGGAATGCCTCGTCGGAATTGAAGCCGTCTTCGTGATGGATCACCGGCGGCATGTTCTTGCCGAACACGCGCCGCGCCATCACCCCGTCGATCGCGCCCCAATTATAGGTCAGGACCAGGTCGAAGCGCGCCATGAACTTGGCAATCGCCTCGTACCGGGCGACCGACGGCTTGCCGGTCAGTGGCGGCGGGTTCTGTGCGATTTCGTAGCGGACGCCCTTCGCAATCGCGTCGCGGGCACTCAGCGCGCCGTCAACCCCGGAAACGATGACATGCTTCGCCCGGTCGCCAAAGGCGTTCATCAGGCGGACGGCACGGGCTTCCTTGCCGCCCAGGTCGAAGCTGGAGTGGAGGTGCAGGATGTTGAGCATCATCGGTGCTGTGCAGTTGTCATTTTCGGGGCGGAGTCAACCGGGGTGTCCGACGAAGCTGACGTAAATGCGGGGGTTTCGGGTGGAAGCGACCGGGAAGCGACCGCGACGGGGCGGGCTTTGGACTGGGACGCGACAGCTGGGCGACTGTTGTGCGACGGGCGCGCGACAAGAGGACAACCGTGGCGGGACCGCGACGCGACACCTGCGCGACTGCCACAGGACGGGCGCGCGACCGTGTACCGCGGGGTGTTTCGCGGGAGGGGGAGTCGGATCGTGTCCACCCCAAGGGTAGATCAGAATAAATCCAACATTGGAAGGGTTTTGGAACACATGTAAGGCCATTGCGCCTGTTGCTTTTGCGGGGGTAGCATTGAGGATGCAGACGCTGAGACATGCTTGGCGATGGCGCAAACTGCGCTCAATTCTGGCCAAAGCCCTTGACTTGGAGCGAGGCAGGATAGGGGCAGAGCAAGCGAGCTACGTCACCGACTATCTCGATCATAACGAGTTTGGATTAGCCTACGATCAGTTGATCGATGCACTGTCCGACTTGGAGCTTGTGCCCTTGGAGACAACACGGCCCCTGCTCGCAGAGGCAGCGCGTCTGATGGACCGCTCTTAGCCCTCTCCCGCTTGCGGGAGAGGGTTGGGTGAGGGTCTTCTTCTTTTTCTTTCTACTTCCCATCGCCAGTGGCTGAACCCGCGAGCGCGGCGCTGACCACCGTCAGCACGCCGTCGAGATTCTCCAGCACCTCGTTGTTCCAGAAGCGCAGGATGCGGAAACCTTGAGCTTCGAGAAATGCAGTTCGCACCGCGTCGCTTTCGACGCTGTGCTGGCTGCCGTCGATTTCCACGATCAGCATCGCCTCAAGACAGGCGAAGTCGGCGATGTAGGAGCCGATCGAATGCTGGAAGCGGAATTTGTGGCCAGCGATCTGACGGTTGCGGGCGGCTTGCCAGAAGTGGTTTTCGGCTTCGGTGCGGGCGCGGCGGAGGGGGGCGGCGTGGGGGTTTATGGTGCGGCGGACGGGCGGCATTGGGGGAGGGTAACCGGATTGCCGGGTTGGAGAAGAAGGTAGAAGTTAGAAGAAGGTAGAAGAAGAAGACCCTCACCCAACCCTCTCCCGCAAGCGGGAGAGGGCTAAGAAGAAGAAGAAGAAGTGGGCTTCGTCCTTAAACCACCCGCGCCAGCAACCGGTCGATCGCCGCCTCGGCCTCGGGCTCGGTCAGGGTCGGGGTGTGACCGGTGTCGGGGATCGTCAGCAACTCGCTGCCCGCGACTTGCGCGTGCATCCGGTCGGCGACCGCCGCCGGCAAAATATCCGACGTGCCGCCGCGGACGATCAGCAGGGGTTTGTCCTTCAACCCCTCGAACGCGCGCCACATGTCGGGGCCGGCTTCGTTGCCGGGGACGCGGAAGGGTTCGGCGATTTTCATGTCATAGTCGAGCACGATCCGCCCGGCGCTGGTCAGGCGGTGCGTGCGCTTGGCCATGTCGAGCCATTGCGTGATGCCCCAATTGGGAAAGACATTGGCGTTCGCCTCCGCGACGGCGCGGGCGGCGTGCATCCAGGTGGGGTGCCAGGTCGATTTGCCGACATAGCCACGGATGCGCCCCAGCCCTGCCGGGTCGATCTCTGGCCCGACATCGTTGAGCACCGCGCCCGCGATCCGTTCGGGATGGGTCGCGGCCATCAGCATCGTGAGGATGCCGCCGAGTGACGTGCCGATTGCGACGAAGCGGTCGAGCTTGAGTTCGCCGACCAGCGCCTCCAGATCCTGAAGATAGGTCAGCGGGACATAGGTCATCGGGTCCTTGGCATAGCCGCTCTCGCCGCGCCCGCGCAGGTCGACCGCGATCACGCGCCACTCGCCCGCAAGGCGCTCGGCGAGCGTCTCATAATCGCGCGCGTTGCGGGTCAGGCCGGGGATGCACAGCAAGGGCGGTCGGTCGGCACGGCCCGGATAGTCGCGATAATGGAGGCGCAGTCCGTCGCCGGACCACCAATAGCCGTCGGTATAACTGGGCAGGTTGCGCGCGGTCGCCATCGCCCCCCATATCGCCGCATGGCCGATTTCCCGCAAGCGCCCGCGTACACCCCCGATCCTGCTGTCCTGAAATTGGGGGACAGTTTCTACGACGCGGTCGACGCCGCCGACTTTCCGCAGACCATTTTGCGCTTCCGCAACGATCGTGCGGCGGCGGAGGTGGGGCTGGACGTGCTGAGCGACGAGCAATGGCTGCGCCATTTCGGCCGGTTCGAGGCCCTGCCCGGCAACCTGCCCCGTCCGCTGGCGATGCGGTACCATGGCCACCAGTTCCGCGTGTATAATCCCGAGCTGGGCGACGGGCGCGGGTTCACCTTTGCGCAGATGCGGCGCGGGGCGGACGGAGCGCTGATGGAGCTGGGCACCAAGGGTTCGGGCCAGACGCCGTGGAGCCGGTTCGGCGACGGGCGACTGACGCTGAAAGGTGGCGTGCGCGAGGTGCTGGCGACCGAGATGCTCCAGGCGCTGGGCGTGCGCACGTCGCGCAGTTTTTCGCTGATCGAGACCGGCGAGGCGCTGGAGCGCAATGACGAGCCCTCCCCCACCCGCTCCGCCGTGCTGGTGCGGATGAGCCATGGGCAGATCCGCATCGGCACCTTCCAGCGGCTCGCCTATCATGGCGATACGGAGAATATGCGGCGGCTGGTCGACTGGTGCCTGGCCGAATTGTTCGGGGTGACGCCGTTCGAGGACCCGGTCGCGCAATTTTTCGAGCTGGTGGTCGCGCGCACCGCGGCACTGGCGGGCGAATATATGGTCGCGGGCTTCGTCCATGGCGTGCTCAACACCGACAATATCAATGTGACCGGCGAGAGCTTCGACTATGGGCCGTGGCGGTTCGCGCCGACGTTCGACCCCGGCTTTACCGCCGCCTATTTCGACCATGCCGGGCTGTACGCCTTTGGTCGCCAGCCCGATGCGATCTTGTGGAATGTCGCGCAGCTGGCGGTGTCGTTGCGCATCATCAGCGAGGCGCCGCCGCTGATCGCACGGCTGGAGAAGTTCGAGCGCTATTACAAGATGTTCTATGCCCACCCGCTGCGGCGGCGACTGGGCATTCGGGTGCCGCAGGACGTGAGCGATCCGGATCATGGCTGGGCGCTCAAGGAGGCGATCGAGGGCGCGCTGATGGCGACCGGGGTGTCGATCGACCGCTTCTTCTTCGACGCCTATGGCGGCGCGCTGCCCGACAGCTATGGCGCGGAATGGGATGCGGTGCGCGCGGCGCTGGCCGAATATGACCCGGTGCCGCAGGGGCGCGCCGACCCCTATTTCGACGCGTCCGAGCCCTGTTCGCTGCTGATCGACGAGGTCGAGGTGATCTGGGCGGCAATCGACCGCGACGATGATTGGGGACCGTTCCATGCCAAGGTCGCGGCGATCCGCGCGATGGGCGAAGCGCTCGACGCAGGCGGACACGACTGGTGAGGTGGCAACATGGCTAATTGCTGCTAGAGACTGCCTAATCCTGGGGGCCACCAAGCACAGAAAGACCGAATGCCCGGCACGGAAATCATTTCGACCGAACCCGCCACCGGTGCCGTCCTGTGGCGGCGTCAGAGCGGCGATGTCGATGCGGAAGTCGCCACGGCCCGCGCGAGCTGGGCCGAATGGGCCGCGCGCCCGCTTGCCTACCGCATCGAGGCGCTGCGCCGCTTCGCCAATGTCGTGCGGCAGAAGAGCGACGCCTTCACCGACCTGAGCGCGCGCGAGACCGGCAAACCGCTATGGGAAGCGCGGACCGAGGTCGAGACGGTGATCGCCAAGGTCGATATCTCGATCACCGCCTTTTCGGAACGCACCGGGCAGCGGCGGATCGACGCGGCAATGAACACGCGGCTCGCGCTGCGGCACAAGCCGCATGGCGTGCTGGCGGTGCTGGGGCCGTATAATTTCCCGGCGCATCTGCCCAATGGGCATATCGTTCCGGCGCTGCTGGCGGGCAATGCGGTGGTGTTCAAGCCATCGGAAAAGACCCCGGCGACCGGCGCGTTCCTGGTCGAATGCTTCCATGCGGCAGGGGTGCCGGAGGGGTGCATCCGCCTGCTGATCGGCGGGCCGGACGAGGGCAAGGCGCTGGCGTCGCACGACGGGATCGACGGGCTGTTGTTCACCGGCTCGGCGCGCACCGGAATTGCATTGAACCGCGCCTTTGCGTCCAAGCCGGAGAAGATCCTGGCGCTGGAGATGGGCGGGAACAACCCGATCCTCGTCTGGGACACCCCCGATCTCTATTCCGCCGCGGTGCTGGTGGTGCAGTCGGCCTTCACCAGCGCGGGACAGCGCTGCACTGCCGCGCGCCGCCTGATCGTCGACGAAACCCTGTTCGAACCGCTGGTGGGCGAGGTCAACAAGCTGATCGGTCGCCTGATCATCGGCGAACCCCATGCCGACCCCGCGCCATTCATGGGGCCGGTGATCGACAACGACACCGCCGACCTGCTGACCGAAAGCTTTCTTGAGCTGACCTTCCTCGGCGGCAAGCCGCTGCGCCATATGGAGCGGCCGATTCCGGGGCGTCCATTCGTCACCCCCGCGATGATCGACATGACCGAGGCGAAGGAAAAGCCCGATGTCGAGCTGTTCGGCCCGATCCTGCAGGTGATCCGCGCCAAGACGTTCGAGGAGGCGATCGCCGAGGCGAACAACACCCGCTACGGCCTGTCGGCGAGCCTGGTGAGCCAGAATCCGCAGCTGTACGACCAGTTCTGGGCCAATATCCGCGCGGGGATCGTCAACTGGAACCGGCCGACCAACGGTGCCAGCTCATCGGCACCGTTTGGCGGGATTGGCTGGTCGGGAAACCATCGCCCCAGCGCCTTCTACGCCGCCGATTACTGCGCCTATCCGGTGGTATCGTCGGAATCGGAACAGGCGCGCGTGTCGATCGGGATCGGGTTGCGCGAGGGCTGACACCCGATTTCGCGGCGATGCGACGAGCCGCGGAACCGCCGGTCGATCTGCGGATTAAGCGCGCCGTGAAACCGATCGTCCTTGCGTCGCCCGCCCCGCCCCGTGCCCAACGCCTTGCCCAGGAAGCACGCAATTGCCTGACCATCGCGGTGGGGCATGGCGATGTCGCGTTCGCGGCGGAGCTGATCGACGAGGCGCTGAAGCTCGCCCAGCGCGCGCGCGAACTGGCCAAGGCAAAGATTCGCTAGTCGGTCCCCAAGCAACCCTCGGTTGTGGCTTGCCCGCCCGACAGCCATTTGGGTCACATGGTTTCCCTGCTCGATCCCACCGCGCGTGGCCGCGTCATCCTGGTCGGGGCTGGCCCCGGCGATCCCGGCCTGCTGACCGTCCGCGCGGTCGAGGCGCTCAAGTCCGCCGATGTGCTGGTCCATGACGGGCTGGTCGACAGCCGTGTGCTCGACCTCGCGCCCCAGGCGCACCGCATCTGCGTCGCCAAGAAGCGCTCGAAGCACACGGTGCCACAGGACGGCATCAACGCGCTGATCATCGCGCATGTGAAGACCGGCGCGATCGTCGTGCGGCTGAAGGGCGGCGACCCGTTCATCTTTGGCCGGGGCGGCGAAGAGGTCGAGGCGGTGCGCGCCGCCGGGCTGCCGGTCGAGGTGATTCCGGGCGTCAGCGCGGCGCTGGGCGCGGCGGCCGAAGCGATGCTGCCGCTGACCCATCGCGACTGGTCGAGCGCGGTCAGCTTCGTCGCGGGCCAGTGCAAGGGGCTGAAGGATCAGGACTGGTCGGGCCTTGCCGGCAAGGGCCGCACGCTTGTCATCTATATGGGCGTCGCGACCTGCCCCGACATTGCCGAGAAATTGATGGGCGACGGCGTTGCGCCGGACATGCCCGTCGCTGTGATCGAGCGTGCGACGCTGCCCGGCAGCCGTGCGATCCGCACCCTGCTCGCCGATCTTGGCCCGATGGTCGAGCGCGAGCAGGTGCAGAGCCCGGCGATCATCGTGGTCGGCGAAGTGGTCGCGCTGTCGGATGCGCAGGACAGGCTCGCCAGCTGGGCGAAAGCGGCGGAGGCGCTGGCATGAAATTACTGACCGGAAACGACCTTGCCAGCGGCGACGTGACCTGGTGGACCGGCAATGGCTGGTCGCGCCATGTCGAGGACGCGGTCGATGTCGGCGAGCAGGGCGAGGCGATCGCGCAAGCCGAGGAAGGCGCGCGCCGGGTGAACTCCCCCTATGTCATCGACGCGACCGCGACGCCCGAGGGTCCGCGCCCCGCGCATATCAAGGACCGCATCCGCGCGCTTGGGCCAACCGTGCGCCCGGACCTGACGCTCAAACCCGCCGATCCCAATGCCGGCAGCTGGGTGATCTGACATGTATAAATATGACGAATATGATCATTCCATCGTCGCAGCGCGCGTCGAGGAGTTTCGCGATCAGGTGAACCGCCGCCTGGCGGGACAGATCACCGAGGACCAGTTCAAGCCGCTGCGGTTGATGAACGGCCTGTATCTGCAGCTGCACGCCTATATGCTGCGCGTCGCGGTGCCCTATGGCACGCTCGACAGCCGTCAGATGCGGATGCTCGCCCATATCGCGCGCAAGTACGACCGCGATTACGGCCATTTCACCACGCGCCAGAACATCCAGTATAACTGGATCAAGCTGGAGGACGCGCCCGACATCCTTGCCGACCTCGCGACGGTCGAGATGCACGCGATCCAGACCAGCGGCAATTGCATCCGCAACATCAGCAGCGACCAATGGGCCGGCGCGGCGGCGGACGAGCTGACCGATCCGCGCCCCTGGGCCGAATTGCTGCGCCAGTGGAGCACCTTCCACCCCGAATTCAGCTATCTGCCGCGCAAGTTCAAGATCGCGGTGATCGCGGCGGACGAGGATCGCGCGGCGATGCGGCTGCACGATATCGGCATCCAGATCGTCGAGCAGGACGGCGTGCATGGTGCGGCGGTCTATGTCGGCGGCGGCATGGGCCGCACCCCGATGATCGCGCCACTGATCAAGGACTTCGTGCCACTCGAAGACCTGCTGAGCTATATCGAGGCGTGCCTGCGCGTCTACAACCGCTATGGCCGCCGCGACAATATGTACAAGGCGCGGATCAAGATTCTGGTCCATGAGATCGGCGCCGACAGCTATCGCGCGCAGGTCGAGGACGAGTTTGTCGCGGTCAAGAAGCTGGGGATCGACCCGCCCAAGGCGGAGTTCGACCGGATCGCGGCGCACTTCGCCGATCCGGCGTTCGAGAGTGGCCTGAGCGACGATCTCGACCGCAGCGATCCCGACTTCGCCGTCTGGCTCGATCAGAATGTCGCCGCGCACAAGGCGCCGGGCTATGCCATCGTCAATATCTCGCTGAAGCCCATCGGCGGTACGCCGGGCGATGCCAGCGACGTGCAGATG
>CAZWZP010000022.1:0-26681 GCA_964638925.1 uncultured Stakelama sp.
CAGCCAGTAAAGATCGCTCAAACCCAGTCTCCTTGCGGAGCCTGAATCAGATCGCACGCCTCACATCAATGGGTCCTGACCCTAAGGAAAGCGGGTACGCAGATCGGCCTGACAGCTGACGGCCGACTTGACGCCGTGGTTTTGTAGCATTTCTGCGGAGTGGCACCTGAAGGCTGTCAGTCCGCAAACGGCCTTATTCTGTTGAAAACGTCGATCTTTTAGAGCGAAGCGAAATATTTGAACTTCTAATATTTTGAGCGCGCACGATCAATTCAAATATGCAGTCAACTAATTCTATCCCTGCGCCGTGACGCATAAAAAATTTGCGCCCAGACTTTTTCAACAGAATAGGCCTAGCCTTGGTTTAGATGGGCAAGGTGACCGAACGCGCGAATGTCGGCTCGTGTCGGAAGCCGACTTTGGGAGAGACGGGCGGGAATGACGGGTTTGTCCCAGTCATTGTCGTTCCCGCGTCTCTTGGATGAATGGCGGCTTTCGGGATTATTCTGTTGAAAAAGTCGGCCTTCCAGAACGCCGTGAAATATTAGGACTATGACTACTTGCGGCACGCAGGAACGATTCAAATGTCGCGCGATTCTGATTCCATCCATGCGCCTCTACGCACGAAAATTTCGCCTTGGGAGTTTTTCAACAGAATAGGGATTGAATGTGTCGAAGTGGAATGACCGAGGTTGGGGCGCGTTGCTGACTGACCGTGTTTCACCGATAGCTGTCGAAGGGGTTGGCGAGCGCGCTCACTCATCCTCGTCTTCATCACCGTCCGACGCGACAATGATGCCGCTTGCCCACAGATTGGGCTCCACGGTCACCCAGCGATTGGTGCTGTGCAGATATTCGAGCCATCCAACGCTGGTGGCGATGCCCGACTGCGGTCTGGTCAGCTCCAGCATGATGAGCGCAGCCTGCCCCTCACGCGTGAGTACATAGTCGTGCTTGGCGATCACCGTCGCCAGACCGAGCATTTCGAGGTGAAGTAGATAATGTTCGTACAGCGCAGTCGAGCCGCCGAAGATATCGCAGACTGCGCGGCGGTCATCGACCTTCGGGTGACGCGACGACGCCGGGCATTTAGCGCCGGCCCTGAATATCGGCTGCTCATAGCGCCCGCAGTGCAGCCATGCCATGGTCCGGCGCATTACTTCTAACTGCTCGTCACCCGGACCGCGTTCGCCACTGCCGACCCGGTACAGCGCGAACGCGTGCCGCAACGTGCCGAAGCGCCGCCGATCGGGCGTAACCACATAATCGGGGTCGCGCTCACCATCGACATATTCGAGCTGCCGACCCCACATCACGGTGGGCTCGTCGGTGAAGAACCAATTCCTGTCGTGGAACATGGCGGCCTCGATCAGAAGTCGCGCGTGCTCTGGACGCTACCGGGCCGGCAGGCGCAGTCGTCCACCATGCGCGCGGGACGGGCGTACTGATTGATCGTTGTCCAGCGCTGCGGCTGGAACCGGGGCGGAGTGGCATGAACCGTACTCGGCACCACCATCAGCTCGAAGATCCAATGCGTCAGTTCGTCGGGCCCACGCCGGTGCAGCATGCGCGCGAACCGATCCCACCGGTGGCTCTGGGTGTTGAGCCAGCCGATCATCCCTTCGCGAGCATCGATCGAGTCGGTGGGAAGCGACCAGCTGTCGGCCCATGCACCGCTTTCCCCGCGCTCCTGCATCACGACCGTAGGCTGCCCATCGACTTCCCCGCGGGTGAAGCGCACAGCACGGTCCTCAGCGGGAGCGGCCGGCTCCACGACAACGAGGTCGCGGGTGCCGGTCGCAGGCGCGCTCAGGAAGCGCGGGATATCATCCTGCAGATCTTGGACCGGCATTTGCCTCGCACGCCGCATGCGCTCGAACAGCGTGCCGCCTGCGACCGGGGTCGGGCTATTGTTGAACCTGAACGTGTTGCGGTCGGGCATGATCAATCTCCTTAGTTCGAGAGGATGCGCAGCTCGCCGCGCTGGATGGAGGCAGAGCGCTGCTGAGCCGGGTCGTCATGGTCGACGATGACTGGCTTGGTGGCTTCGAGCATGGCGAGCACCGACCAGCCGAACGCGGAGAGTTGAGCATGCTTGAACACGGTGCCGACATGCTCGAGCATCTCCCGGTTCGAGAGGTCGAGCATGTAGTGGCGGAAGAACAGCTCGCTTCCGTCGAACAGGTGCTCGATCATCGCGGTGGGATCGATCCGGTGCATTTCCTCGGCAACGCACCGTAGGGTCGCGCGCATCAGTTCAAGCTGATCGCTCTGGTCTTCGCACATGCACATATCGAGGTGATGACCCCAGAACGCGTCGCGCACGGAGTCCCACAGATGACCATCGGGCGCCTGCAGCATGACGTGGGACCGCCCGAGCGTGACCGGCTGGAGCGTGCTGCCCCAAGGGCGCACCTGAGCTAAGGTGAGTTCGTGCGACATCGGTTACCTCCTGGGCATTGGAATACCGCCACAGCAACAGGAAGTCAAGTTGTCGGGGTCGCAGGACTCCCAAATGGCTATCGTCGTCTGGAAAGCTCATCGAAAGGCCGATAATCGGGCTCCCGGTGCAGGCCCTCCACCTCTGCCAAAAAGGCGGTAAGGGCATCATCCGGCAGAAGGCGGCGCGTACGAATCCATCGCCACATCGTCTGGGCCGAGCCACCCATGTCGAGCACCAACCGCTGTCCAGCTGTTCCAAGGCCGAGGTCGTCAGACCAAAGCTTTACCAACTGCGAACGCTGGATCAGGCGAGCACGATAGGGCTCGGCCTCCTTCCATTCGGTTGGATCGAGCCATTCCCAGAACTGGCCTGGTAAAATCACCGCCACCGTATCGGTCGGGCTCGCCTCGGCATCAGGGTCGGCCAAGCGGGTGGCGATAAGGCGAAGAAGCGCCATCTCGTTGCTGCGCGCGACGGGAATGGCGATGCTCGGCGGCATATGCGCGTCGAGGAGCATCAACGCCGACAGCAGCCTGAAACACTGACGCAATGTATAGCCGCGGCGCAGTTGCGGGTCCTCGCGCAGGTTCGATGGCCAATCATGGCGGCTGATGAGCTTCATGCGTGTGCGCAGCCGGGCACGCTCGTCCTCGTCGAGCTCCGGCCAGGGCGTTTTTGCGGTCGAACCTGCACGGGTGATGATGGCGATGATCGCCAACTCGTCGAGATGCCCGGCGCCGAGGCGGGGTTGCGCTTGGTCTGTCATGGGAAGATTCTAGTCTGTCACAATGCGCCCGAGAAGTGGGACGGCCGTTGCAATCAGATCTCCCGCCAGCCTGGCTTGATCGAAGGAATCAACCACCCGTGCCGATCGCGCGAACATGCGTCGACGATCAAACACCCCAAGGCCGGTGTGGTCGGATCGATGAGGCTGCTGAGCGGTCGGCCGGGCAGGGCCGCCTCGAGCGTGTGAGGGATGTCGCCTGGACAGGCAAACTCGACGTCGGTCTGGCTCCGCTCTTTATATATCCACTGCCACTTGCCGTCCTTCATCTGCTCGATTTGGACCAGCAGGCGCCTGTATCGGCGTGAGATCATCACCACATTCACGCCGGTATGCTCGCGGATCTGTCTCAGATAGATGTGCCCAGGAGCCAGGACGGTCGGATACCGAAGGCGCGCTTGCCGCTCCAACGACATGTTGACCTTCATGGGCGACAGTCCCGAGCGCTCCAGCAAGTCGGCTAATGGGTCTGAGAGGTACAGTTTCTGCATTCTGGCTCCAGACTTGGGTCTTCCGTGCGCTTCCCTTGCATTCGTGCGTGGCATTCTAGGATTAGCCGGGAGACGTTTCGGCGCGCAATCTGGCCAACGCCTTCTCCCGGCCATCGCACGCGGTCACCGGCGGCGAGACCTTCGACCAGACGGTGCGGCCGTAGCTCGTGCAATAACACGCAAGGCCGCTCGTCGTGGTATACCAGCCGGAAGCCGGACAGCTTGCACAGGCGGGGAGGGGGCTTGGGCGTCTCTCCACCGGCAGGCGAGCGAGGGTCGGGCTGAAATATTCGAACGGCTCCTCAGGCTCAGGGAGGGTGACGAGACGATCGGGATCAGTCATAATGGTCACTCCAGCTATGGTGGACCATCGATTTGACGACAGTTTGCCGTCGTAACCCGGTTGATCAAGCTGGGATGGGCCTGGGGTTGGATCGACCTCCGCCGCATGGATAGTTTGCATGCACGAACGATCAGCAGCTTGTCGTTGCCCAGCAGGCAGTGAAGATCGGCCCGAACTGATCAAGGCGATTCGGATGGCTGCTTGGCGCGAAGCAGGGCTTCCCAATCCACCTGCTGCAATGCCGCGACAATCGACTCCCAGTCGATGCAGGAGAAGTCGATCCGGTGCAGCGCACGGTCGAGCGTTCTTATCCGGGGTGTCAAGCCATATCGCCCGCCGGTCGTCAGCGGCGCATGCCCGCAGATCTGGTCCAGCGTCTTATCGGTGATGCCAGCATCATTGCCCTTGGCCTTGAACGCATGTCTGAGCGAATAGAACACTAGGCGGCGATCGCGTGCGACGTAACGATCGACAATGCGGTTGATGCGCTGGCTGGCTTCCTTGGTTCGCTTGCCCAGACTGTTCTCCTTGAGATCAGGAAATAGCTGGGTTTGGCCATGCGTGGCCAGCGCCTTGCGATACTCGTTGAACCCGAGTTCGATAAGCTTGCGATGGATCGGCACCAGACGAACCGATTCCACGTTCTTAACCGTTTTGCTGACATCGTCCGCTTCGAGAGAATAGGAGTCGATATCGAGATAGACGATCTCGCCATCCCGCTTCACATCTGCGAGCGCGACCTGGCCGACTTCCTCCAGCCGCGCTCCCGTGGTCCCCGCCAGCAGAAACAGCCAGAAGATCGTCACGTCGCTGATCCGCGAGCGTGAGTTCCAGCCGGTCGGATCGACGAACAGCGGCGCAGCGAAGAGCGCGGCCAGTTCATGATCCTCGAACGCCCGCCGCGTGCGCTTGCCTTTTGAATACCCCTCGATCTTGATGCGAATCCCGGGATTGGTCGCCAGCCAGCGCTGATCGACGGCATAGGTCAGCAATGCCTGGAGCGCACCGACCCGTTTCTTGAGCGTCGGGGGCGAACATTTGGGGTAGGTATCGGCGTGCTTCTTCAAGCGCGCGGTGAAGGGAAGCTGGCGATCGGCGCGGGGCATCGAGGCGGGCAAACCGGCTGCCGCGTCGCGATAATCGTAGAGCAGATCGGCATCGATCGTGGAGACGGGAATGTCGCCGGCAAAGTCGATGAAATCATCGACCGCGGCTTCGAATTCCAAGGCAGTTTGAGGCCGCGGCTCCCGGCCATCCTTCCACTCGCGATACAGTTGCTTGAGCCGCATGGTCGGCCGCAGCCGCGACTGCGGCGCGCGCGGCCGCTTGCTAACGAGGCGTGCCCGGTTGATTTCGTCATCGCAGGATCGCTTCGCGTCGATGACCGCCAGCAGTGCGGTTCCAAGCGCCTCGTCCGAAAACCGTTCGGCGCTGGCGTCGAAGGCGCGCAACCGCGCCACCGGGCCGTCGAGACAATGCCGCCAGCTCTCGGGTGATTCGTGCCAGCGCGTGCGGATCCAATTCGAGCCCGCCCGCTCGGCGTCGCCGTTATAGGCCTGCGATAGGATCGTCTCGAAGCGATCCCGGTTCCCCAGCACTGTGGTCCAGTCGGTGTTCGCGGCAGGCCCGAGCACAGCCGGCGGGAAGATGTCGTCAGCACCGGCCGAGCAGCGGCTGCCCGCCGCGGCATCGAGCTCCATGAAGGTCATTATCAGGCGCTGAGCGCCAGTGAGCGCCGTATCGCCTGCCGGTCCCTCGCACCAGCGTCGCACAAGCGCGGCAGGGGTGGGCAGCAGCGTGCCCTCTGCCATCCGGCGCCTGGCATGGGCGAGTTGATCCTCGAACTTCGCGTTCTCACGCGCGAATGCGATCTTCGCCTCAGCCGGGTCCTTTGTTCGCAGCGTCACCTTGACCTGCGCCTTCCCGCCGAATGCAGCCCGCAGCGCCTCCGGTACCGCCCGGCGGAAGTAGAGCTGTCCCGTCCTTGGATCCGCGAAAGGCGTCGCCATGCTGGTCTTTTTCACGTCGTTCTGTACCCATCTTCTGTACACACGACGGGTAAAAGAGACGTAAAATCAGCACTTTCAGGCACTTACGCCCGAATGGTGACCCCTACGGGAATCGAACCCGTGCTTCAGCCGTGAAAGGGCCGCGTCCTAACCGCTAGACGAAGGGGCCATAAAGGCGAGGGGGCCGGTTAGGCAAAGCCGTCGCGGCGGTCAAGGGCGAATCGTGCGGATCAATCCGCCCATGCGGCGTCGTCGAGATGGATCTCTGCGGCGGGGCGCGGGCCCCAGTCGTCGATCTTCGCACGGCCCGCGATCCACAGCTTGCGGTCGCGCGGGGCGCCGAGCAGGGCGAGGCCCAGCGGGGTGTCGGCGGCGCGGAACGCCATTGCCTTGATGCTGCGCCCGTCATCGCCCGCGACGATCGCGCGGACATGGCCGTTGCCGAAGACGTCGCATTTGACCAGCCGTACTGGCCCGGCGACGACACGCGGCGCGGGCCAGCCCATGCCATAGGGGCCGCCGGCCTCCATCGCCTCGACCAGCTGCGGATTGACCCCGCCCGGGGCGAGGACCGCGTCGAGCAGCAGCGCACGCGATTCGGAGGCGCGCTCGACTGCTTCGGCCAGCTTGGTATTGAGGAAGGCGATGAAGGCGGGAATCTGATCCTCCGCCACGGTCACGCCCGCCGCCATCGCATGGCCGCCGCCCGCGATCAGCAGGCCCGCTTCCTTCGCCGCGATGATCGCTGCGCCGAGATCGACGCCCGAGATCGAGCGGCCCGACCCCTTGCCGATGCCGTCCTCCCCGATCGCGATCACGATCGCGGGGCGGCCGTGCTTTTCCTTGAGCCGGCCCGCGACGATGCCGATCACGCCGGGGTGCCAGCCGCGCGCGGCGACGACCGCGACCGCGCCTTCCGGCTCCATCGCCTCGGCGGATTGCTGGACCTCCGCCTCGATCGCGCGGCGTTCCTCGTTGAGGCGGTCGAGCTCCTGCGCGATGCCGCGCGCCTCGTCCATGTCTTCGGTGGTCAGCAGGCGCACGCCCAGGTCGGACTTGCCGACGCGCCCGCCGGCATTGATGCGCGGGCCGAGCGCGAAGCCGAGATCGGTGCAGGTCGGGGCGCGGGTCAGGCGGCTCGCTTCGATCAGCGCATTCATGCCGATGTTGCGGCGCTGGGCCATGACCTTGAGACCCTGGGCAACGAAGGCGCGGTTGAGCCCCTTCAGCTGTGCGACATCGGCGACGGTGCCGAGCGCGACGAGGTCGAGCAGGTCGAGCAAGCGCGGTTCGGCGCGATTGGCGAAGAAACCGCGTCCGCGCAGCACGCGGACCAAAGCCGCGCCGAGCAGCCAGGCGACGCCGACCGCAGCGAGATGGCCGTGCGCCGCCCCCTCATCCTCGTCGAGGCGGTTGGGGTTGACCAAAGCCAGCGCGACCGGAAGCTCCGAGGCGCATTTATGGTGGTCGACCACGATCACCTCGGCGCCGACCGCCTTGGCCTCGGCCAGCGCGTCATAGGCCATCGCGCCGCAATCGACGGTGATGATGAGGTCGGCGCCGTCGCGTTTGAGCCGGACCAGCGCTTCGCCCGAGGGGCCATAGCCCTCCATCAGCCGATCGGGGATATAGGCTTTGGGATCGAGGCCGAGATCGCGGAGGAGGCGGATCAGCAAAGCGGCGGAGGTCGCGCCGTCGACATCATAATCGCCGAACACCGTGACCTTTTCGCCGCGCTGCACCGCATCGGCGACGCGCTCGGCGGCGCGGTCCATGTCGCGGAAGATCGACGGGTCGGGCATGAAGGCGCGGATGCTGGGGTTGCGATGCGCCTCCAGCTCCTCGCGCGGACAGCCGCGGGTGAGCAGCAGCTGGGTGACCAAGTCGTCGGGGGCGAAGGAGGGATCGCGCGCATCCGCCGCCAGCCCCCGCCAGCGCCATGCCTGACCGAGGATTGAGCTGTGGACGTTGAGCACCGGATTCATCGGGGGGCTTTAGCGTGGATTGGAGAGAGAGGGAATCACGTTCCCCTCCCGCTGGCGGGAGGGGAGAAAGTGTCAGTCCTCCAAAATCTTCGAATGCACCCGCGTGTCGCGCATCATCAGATAGGTGATCAGCGACACGCCGATCATCGCGGTGACATACCAGTAAAAGCCGCGCTCCATCCCCTGATCCTTGAACCACAAAGCGACATAGGGCGCGGTGCCGCCGAAGATGGCGTTGGCGAGCGCGTAGGGCAAAGCGACGCCGAGCGTGCGGATATGCGCCGGGAACAGCTCCGCCTTCACCACCGCATTGATCGAGGTGTAGCCGGTGACGATCACCAGCGCGCCGGACATGATGAGGAAGGCGGCGAGCGGGGTCTGCACGGTTTCGAGCGTGGTGAAAACCGGCCAGGTGAAGGCGACGCCGAGCACGCCGAAGCCCACCATCAGCGGCTTGCGCCCGATCCGGTCGGAGAGCGCGCCGGCGAGCGGCTGGATGCACATGAACACGAACAAGGCGGCGGCGCTGATCTGGGTCGAGACCTGCTTGGTGAAGGCGCCGGTGCCGCTGAGGAAGGTGAGCAGGTAGACGGAATAGGCGTAGAAGGCGAGCGTACCGCCGGCGGTGAGCAGCATCACCAGAGCGGCTTCGCGCGGGTGCCGCAGGAACAGGCCGCCGAAGCTGGACTTGTCCTCCTTCGCGGTGCTGCGATTGGCGAAGCTCTGCGTCTCGGGCAGGTTGCGGCGGAGCCAGAACACCCCGACCGCGAGCGCACCACCGATGAAGAAGGGGATGCGCCAGCCCCATTCGGCGAGGGCGGTGTCGGCCATCGCCGCCTGGAGCGCGAGCAGCACGGCGAGCGCGACGAGGTGGCCCGAGATCAGCGTCACATATTGAAAGCTGGAATAGAAACCGCGCCGCTCCTTGCCCGCCATTTCGGAGAGGTAGGTCGCGCTCGCGCCATATTCGCCGCCGACCGACAGCCCCTGCATCAGCCGCGCGACGACCAGCAACACGGTCGCCCACGCGCCGATGCTGTCATAGCTGGGCGTCACCGCGATCAACATCGATCCGCCGCACATCAGCGTCACCGACAGCGTCAACCCCGCCTTGCGCCCGCGCCGGTCGCCATAAATGCCCATTAGCCACGCGCCGATCGGGCGCATGAAGAAACCGACCGCAAAGATCGCCCAGACGTTGAGCGACTGCGCCAGCGGATCATCCTTGGGGAAGAAATGCGGGGCAAGATAGCTGCTGAACGCGGCATAGGCGTACCAGTCATACCATTCGACCAGATTGCCCGCCGATCCGCCGAAGATCGACTTGAGCCGCTGGCGCGTGTCTGGCGCCGCGCTCATCGACCGATCGCCTGGGTGAGTTTTCGCCGGATGAACCGCCCCGCGAGTCCGAAGGGCGCGACCCAAGGCCGCCACCACGGGGCGTCGGGGGAGTAGGATGAAGCTTCGATCAGCATCAGGCGCAGCTCCTCACGGCGATAGGCCCAGTCCGGCATGAACCTGATCTTGTCGAGATAGACAATGGCGCTCCGGTCCCAATCGACCTCGCGCAGGGTCGATTCATGCGGTGCGGTCAGATTGCGCAGGCCCGCTGCGGTCAGCCGCTGCGCCTGTCGCGACAGGCGCGCGGGCGGCGGCAGAGCGGAGTCCCCGAACAGGGTTGCGGCCAGCGTCAGCGCGCTGTCATGGATATCGCCCACCCCCATCGCATCGGCAACGGATCGTGCGGCGGCGCGCTGCGCTTCACTGCTGCACCGAATCAGCGCGGCGAAATCGGCGATCCACTTCAGCCGGTGCCAGTTGGTGCTGGCCCCATGCACCGCGAGATAGACCAATGTTTCGGACCGGGCGAGCGTGGGCAGGGTTCGGCCCGCGCCGAACGCGACCGTCTCGCGCGGCGAGCCGAGGCCGAGGCCGGGGACCAGCGCGCGGTTGATGAACAGTCGGGTGTGCAGTTCGACCGTCACCTTGCGATCGGGGTGCCGCCAGCCACTGTCCTTGAGGACATGGTCGAGCGAGCCGGGCGGCGCGCGGTCCTGGCCGTCGAGCGAGACATAGCCGAGGTCGCGTAGCGCCGCGAAGGCGGCGACGCGCGCGGCAGGGTCGATCAGCAGGTCGATGTCGTGCGAGACCTTTGCCCCGACATCGCCATAGGCGAGCATCGCGAGCGCCGGACCCTTCATCGTGATCCAGTCGATCCCCAGCGCGGTGAACGCATCGCCGATGCGGAACAGTTCGGCGGTCTGCGCCATTGCGAGGATCGCGTCGCGCCGCGCGATTGTCGCCGCCCGTTCCGCGACGGATTCCGGCGCGCTTGCGGCTGCGCGGAGCGCGCTGGCGACCAGCGGCATGACCCGGTGCTGCGCGCCGTCGGTGAGTACGGCGTCCCAGTCGGTTACCCGATCGGCAGCAGCACGGATCGCCGCATGACGCGCGGCATCATCGGGCCAGCAGCACGCCGCAGCCAGAAAACCGAAGGCACCCGTTGCATCGCTCGCACCCCCCGGCACTGCACCAATCCCCCTTTGGCCGTTTCACGCGGACGCCCCCCGGCGTGCGACCCGCGCCATCAGAACGATCCGGGCACCTCACGCTGCGCCGTGCTTGGCCGTTCGGGACTGAGCAGTTCGAATCGGGTCGACTGGATCGGGGTGCGATCGGCCGACAAGGTTGCGACCGCGCCGATCGGGATGCAGGCGCGCCCGCCAAGGAAGTCGAGCGCGGCCTTGACCGATGCTTCCTGCGGATCGCCGAGTGGCCGGGTAATGTCGTCGCTCGCCTGGCAGGTCGCGCCCATGAACCCGGCAAGCCCGGTGTAATAGGCACCTTGGCGCGCACTGTTTTCGGTTGCGAAGGCAACGACGCGCAGCCGGTCGTCGCACGCGCTGCGGTCGATGGCGATCTGCCCGACCGGCTTGCCATAGGTATTGGTGCCGACCAGCGCCGAGCGATTGCCGAGATAGGGGATGAAGGTATTCATCACCAATTCGCTCGCCGACGCGCTGCCGCCGGTCCCGATGAACGCAAGGCGTGTCGGTGCGATTGATTCGGGCTGCGGATTGAAGAAGGCGGTTTCGTTGTTCGACGCCTTGGAGGTGCGGAACGTGGTGTAGTTCGCCACCTGGCTGGTCGTCTTGTCGCGGCCCAGCAGATTGTTGATCAGCGTCGCGATCGAAACCAGCCCACCGCCATTATAGCGCAGGTCGATGATGACCTCGGTAATCCCCTGCGCCCGGAAATCGGCAAAGGCGGTACGCAGCGGCGATTCGGCGGTGTTGATGAAGGTGCGCAGGTTGATGTAGCCGACCTTCTTGCCGCCATCGTCGATGACCTTTGCGCCATAGCGCGCGGACACCGGGGTCAGCGTGTAATCGGCCTTGGTGATCGTCGCGGTCTGTTCGGCACCGCCGATGGGGCGGAAGCGGAAGGCGCGGGTATTGCCGTCAAGCGCGGCGTTGAGACCGGCCGTGCCCTCGGTTGCGAGGATGTCGTTGACGGTGCGCAGCGTCGCGGTGCTGGACCCGATTGCCAGAATCTCGGTGCCCCGGTCGATTCCGGCGGTCAGCGCCGGAGTGTTTTCGAACGCTTCAGCAATGAACAGCCGCCGCGCGGCCGAATCGAGCGTCAGGCGAAAGCCGAATCCGGCATTGGAGCCGGAGTTATAATAGGCATTCTCTTCGGCGATCGAGGTGATGTAGGTGAAATACCGGTCCTTGTTCTGCGCGCGCGCCGTGGCGGTCAGCGCGTCGATATAGCCCTGAACCGTGGTATAAGGCGCGGGGCTGAGGTTGGCGGGAAGCGTCTCGGGGAACAGATACCATTCGTTGAGCTGCTGCGCGACCCAGGTCTGGCGCGAACTGAGCGAGCAGGTGCCCGTGGGCGTCGGTGTGGGTGCCGAACCCGATCCGCCGCCCCCCGAACTGATCGTGCCACTGCCGCCGCCACATGCGGACAACAGGGACAGGGCTGCGACGGTTGCTGTAAAGCGCTGCGAACGAAGGGTAAAGTTACGCATGATCGGGGTAGGGTATCGCAACTGCGAACGCCCGTCATGCGCAAAATGCAGCGTGCGCCGCGCATATTGACCGAACCGGTGCGCGGCGATGCGATTGAATCGTCGGTTGATCGCCGAAAGTGCCGCTTTGCCTTGTCTTTATGCCAGCCCTTTGCTAGGGGCGCGTCCCAACGCCCGGGGCATCAGCTTCGGCGATCCCTGTTCTGTTGAATTAGAATCTGGAGTTGAGACGGCTTTATGCAAATCATCGTTCGCGACAATAATGTCGACCAGGCGCTGCGGGCGCTCAAGAAGAAGCTGCAGCGTGAGGGCGTCTATCGCGAGATGAAGCTGCGCCGTCACTACGAAAAGCCGAGCGAAAAGCGCGCGCGCGAGCGTGCCGCTGCAGTGCGCCGTGCACGCAAGCTTGAGCGCAAGCGCATGGAGCGCGACGGCGCCCGTTAAGGCCCGATTCGCTGTCGGCGCGCAGCGCGTGTCGTCAGCGTTACGTTTGTGATCGTTCGCCGCGCCGCCGGCCGGCCCCTGCAGGATAGCTGACTCATGTCGTCCGTCACCGCCGTGCCGATCGCGCCGACCAAGCGCAGCTATCTTGTCTGGCTCTGGGTGGGGATCGTCGTGGCGATTGCGGGCGCGGTGGCGCTTGCCTGGGTCGGGACCGACAAGGTCGTGACCGAACGCGCCGACAACGCCACGTTCCTTGCCCGCAACAAGACGCAGGGCGGCGTGACCGAGACCGCGTCGGGGCTGCAGATCCAGACGATCACCGAAGGTACCGGCGCGAGCCCGACCGACAGCGACGTCGCGCTGGTCAATTACAAGGGCTCGCTGCGCAACGGCGAGACGTTCGACGCCAGCCAGCAGCCGACCCCGCTGCCCGTTGCGGGCATGATCCCGGGCTTCACCGAAGCGCTCAAGCTGATGAAGAAGGGCGGCAAATATCGCATCTGGATCAAGCCGGAGCTGGGCTATGGCAGCGAGGCGAAGAAGGATCCGCGCAGCGGGCGTGACATCATCCCCGCCGATTCGCTGCTGATCTTTGAGGTCGAGCTGCTCGAGTTCCTGCCGCAGAGCGTCTATATGCAGATGATGCAGCAGCAGATGGGTGGCGCTCCGGGTGGCGCGGCCCCGCCGCCGCAGGATCGCTGATCGGGCGACCCCGAGCACAACAGAAAAAGGCGAGGCCGCAAGCCTCGCCTTTTTCATGTCTGGCGCTGCGATTGATCGCTCACGCCCGTTTGTGCTGAGCTTGTCGAAGCACGATTCCTGCGTGAGGTGGGGCTGGGCTGCCGCCCCTTCGACAAGCTCAGGACAGGCCCTTTGACAGGCTCAGGGCAAACGGGTTTTGGGAACGAGGAGGCGTCGTTCGTCGGGCCGGATCAAAGCGTCCAGCGCCCCGTGGCTGCGCCCGCGCCCGGCACCGCGTTCTTGAGGTCGGCGAACAGCCCCCCGGGGGCGACCAGCGCGGAAAGCTTGTCGGCACCCATCGCGAGATATGCCTCATGGTTCACGGCGAGTAGGACGAGGTCATATTGCTCGCCCAGCGCAGCCTCGCCGGCCAGCTCCAGCCCATATTCGTGGTGTGCCTCGGTCGCATCGGCGAGCGGGTCGTGGACCGTGACCGCATGGCCGAGTTCGACCAGACGCGCGATCAGGTCGGCAACCTTGGAATTGCGCAGGTCGGGGACATTTTCCTTGAAGGTCAGGCCGAGCACCAGCGCGCGCCCGGCGGTGCCGCCGCGCAGACCGTGCAGCCGGTCGGCAATCCAGCCCGCCATATCGTCATTGGTGCTGCGTCCGGCCAGGATGACCTGCGGGTTGTGGCCCAGCATCTCCGCCTTGTGGCTGAGATAAAAGGGATCGACGCCGATACAGTGGCCGCCGACCAGGCCGGGGTGGAAGGGCAGGAAGTTCCACTTGGTCCGCGCTGCTGCCAGCACGTCCCAGATCGACAGGTCCATCGCGGAGAAAATCCGCGTAATCTCGTTCATGAAGGCGATGTTGATGTCGCGCTGCGCGTTCTCGATCACCTTGGCCGCCTCGGCGGCGCGGATCGAGGCGGCGCGGAATACGCCGCCGCTCGTCACCTGCTCATAGAGTGCGGCGACGCGGTCGAGCACGTCGGGCGTCTGGCCCGAGACGACCTTGGTGATCTTGTCGATCGTATGCTCGCGGTCGCCCGGATTGATCCGCTCGGGCGAATAGCCGAGGAAGAAATCCTTGCCGCTGACCAGGCCCGTAATCCGCTCGATCTCCGGCCCGCACAGCTCCTCGGTCACGCCGGGATAGACGGTGCTTTCATAGACGATGATCGGCGCGCGGGCGGGATCGATCATGCCGGCGACGGTGCGGGTCGCGGCCATGACGATGCGCAGGTCGGGCTTGTTGTCGGCATCGACCGGGGTGGGCACGGTGACGATGATGAAATCGGCCGCCGGGCATTCCGCCGGATCGCTGGTCAGCGTGAGGCTCGACGCGGCGAGGCGATCGGCGTCGATCTCGCCGGTGCGGTCATGGCCGTCCTTGAGTTCGGCGATCCGGCCGGTGTCGATGTCGAGACCGACGGTATCGAAGCTCTTTGCCAGCGCGACCGCCAGCGGGAGGCCGACATAGCCGAGGCCGACGACAACAACCTTCGTATCTGGCGACATGCAAGGATTCCCCGCCCCATGCCCGACGGGGCAGGTTCCGCGCGCCCTTTCGCAAAGTGCCGGAGGGATGGCAAGCGCGGTTAGGCTATTGAAAGCCTTGATCTCCGACCGGCTGCGCCCTAGACGGCCCGGCGATTGGAGGCGAGGTCCCGTGACAGCCAAGACAGCCGATGCGGTGGATTGGCACGAGTCGATCGCCGAGTCGTTCCAGGCCGGATATGATCATTCGCCGCGCTTTCGCGAGCGACTGACGCTGTGGCGCGATCTGATCGCGCGCCATGTCGCGCCGGGGGACCACGTCCTCGATGCGGGGTGCGGAGCGGGTACGTTCAGTTTCGAGGCGGCGCGCGTCGGTGCATCGGTCACTGCGATCGACGGCAGCGCGGCGATGGTGACGCTCGCCCGCAAGCGGCAGCAGGAGTTGGGCCTCTCCAATATCGCTTTCGACGTGGCACTGCTCGACAGCCTGTCCGCACGGCCGGCGGGCGCGTTCGACGTGGTGCTAAGCTCCAGCGTGCTCGAGTATCTGCCCGATCTGGCGGGGGAGGTCGCGCGACTGGTGCGATTGCTCAAGCCCGGCGGGCGCCTGATCCTGTCGATGCCCAACAGCGAGTCGCTGTACCGGAAGGCCGAACGGGTAGCGTTCGGTCTGACCGGGCGGCCACGCTACTTTGCGCATGTCAAATCCATGGCGAACGCCACCGAACTGGCGGCGCTGTATCGCGAATTGGGTGTCGAGCCGGTCGAGCATCATTTTTACGCTGCGCCTCCGGGCGACGCGGTGATGGGACGGCTGGGCGCGCATCGCAGCAAGACGCTGCTGGTGATGGTCGGGCGGCGGGCCTGATCGGCGAGTCTGTGACCGGATCGTCACGGCGACGTAAGAATGGTCCGCGAAGTGGGTTTTTGTCGGATCGGATGGAACCAATGCTGGTTCCGTGCATTGGCGGTCTGGCGAATTTTCGGGTATACTATTCGCCCGTCCATACTGTTGAAGCCATTTTTGTCGCCGATTCACGGCGCGAGGATGGCAGGCGGATTGGAATTGGGGGGCCAGAGCTTTGGGAGGCTCGACTTGAACATGCGCGCAACGCTGCTCGGTCGCCCGGCTTGTGGGGGGCAAAAATGTTGAAGATGTATGCCGAGCTGACGCATCGGCCGCGCAACAGCCTGTTCGAATCGCTGCGGGTCGAATGGCTCGTCCTGATCGCGCTGGCGGTGGCCGCGCCAGCGCCGTTGCTGGGTCGCTATCTGCTGCCCGGAATTGCCGCACGGCCGGTCGATTATGCGGTGGTTGCGGCGGCGTTCGGCGTGACTCTGGGCCTGGTGCTGCTGCGGCGGGTGTCGGCGTTCCCCGGAACGACCGTGTTCGGGTACATCATCCCTTCGTTCGTCAGCTCCTACGGGCTCGCGCTCGCTGCGCTGCTTCTGGCGCGTGAGGATTATAGCCGCCTCTATCTCGCCGCGTCGTTTCTGATCGCGGTCGGTGTCGCGTTCGCGTTGCGCTTCCATCTCGACAAGGCGACGGCGCAGCGATTCTTTTACGTGCCCGCAGGCGACATGTCGGTGGTCGATCAGACTCCGGGGGTCGAATGGACCCCGTTGCTCAGCCCCGAAGTGCCGACGGCGCGGCGCGCGGTGATCGTCGCTGACCTGCGTCACGACCATCCCGATGCGTGGGAGCGGATGCTGGCCGAGGCGGCGATCCGCGGCCATCTGGTTTACCATGTCAAGCAGGTCGCCGAATCGCTCACCGGCCGCGTCGCGATCGAGCATCTGTCGGAAAACAGCTTCGGTTCGCTGATGCCGAACCTTGCCTATGTGAAGATCAAGCGCCTGATCGACGTGGTCGGCACCTTGTTCATCCTGCCGGTGTTGCTGCCAATGCTCGCGCTCATCGCGCTGGCAATCCGGCTCGATTCGCGTGGCCCGGTGTTGTTCACTCAGAAGCGCATGGGGTTCCGCGGCGAGCCTTTCACGGTCATCAAATTCCGCACGATGCGCCCGCGCGAAGAGCGGCTGGACCGCGACGATTGTGTGACCGTCGATGAAGATGACCGGATCACCCGAATCGGGCGCTTCCTGCGGCGCAGCCGGCTCGACGAGCTGCCCCAGGCGTTCAACGTGCTGCGCGGCGAGATGAGCTGGATTGGCCCGCGGCCCGAGGCGATCCCGCTGTCCGAATGGTATGAAGCGGAAATTCCGCATTACCGCTATCGCCACATCGTGCGGCCGGGGATCAGCGGCTGGGCGCAGGTCAATCAGGGGCATGTGGCCGACCTGACCTCGGTCAACCTCAAGCTCCATTACGATTTTTTCTACATCAAGAACTTCTCGGCCTGGCTCGACCTGCTGATCCTGTTCCGCACCGTCGCCACCGTGATCAGCGGGTTCGGCGCGAAGTAGCGGGGTTCAACTCCGCGCTGCGGTCCAGATACCGCGGCAATCGTAGATCAGCTTGCCGGCGCGTTGCTCGACCGTGACCGCTTTGAATGCGTCGTGATCGACCAGCAGGATCAGGACCTCGCACTCGCTCAACGCGGTTGCCAGATCGGTCAGCTGAGCGCCGGTGCCCTCGAACGCGCGGGGCAGAGCGTCGACATGCGGCTCGACCAGCTGCACCCGATCGCCGAACCGCTCCGCCAGCAGCTGTGCGACGCGCAGCGCGGGGCTTTCGCGCAGATCGTCGATATTGGGTTTGAAGGCGAGGCCGAGGCACGCGATCTTTGCGTCCGGCGCAGCGTCGGCCAATGCGGCGGCGCGGTCGAAGCTGTAGCCGATCTTGCCGTCATTCACCTCACGCGCGGTGCGGATCAGCCGGGCATTGGCGGGATCGCTGTGCACGATGAACCACGGATCGACCGCGATGCAATGGCCGCCGACGCCGGGGCCGGGCTGGAGGATGTTGACGCGCGGATGGCGGTTGGCGAGGCGGATCACCTCCCACACGTCCAGTTCCAGCGTGTCGCACACGATCGACAATTCGTTTGCAAAGGCGATGTTGACGTCGCGGAACGAATTCTCGACCAGCTTGCACATCTCGGCCGTGCGTGCGGTGGTGACGATGCACGCGCCCTCGACGAAGTGCTTGTAGAAGGCGGTTGCGCGATCGGCGCAGGTCGCGCTGATGCCACCGATCGACCGGTCGTTATCGACCAGCTCGAACAGGATCTTCCCCGGTAGCACGCGTTCCGGGCAATAGGCGACGCAGACATCGGCACTATCGTCCCAGCCCTGCGGGAAGCTGAGGTCGGGGCGGGCGGCGGCGAACAGATCGCGCAGCTGTTCGGTCGTGCCGACGGGCGAGGTCGATTCGAGGATGACGAGATCGCCGCGCTTGAGCACCGGGGCGATGGTCTCACCGGCCTTCAGCACATAGCTGATATCGGGGCGGTGTTCGTCGTCGAATGGCGTCGGGACGGCGATCACGAACACGTCGCACGGTTCGGCGGCGAGCGACGCGGCGAGGTGCCCCGATGTCACCACCTGATGCACCAGCGCGTCGAGATTGGCTTCCTCGATATGAATCTGCCCGCGGTTGATCGTCTCGACGACATGCGGGTTCACATCGATGCCGACGACGCGCGCGCCTGTCCGCGCGATCACCGCTGCGGTGGGCAGGCCGATATAGCCGAGGCCGACGACGCCGACGCGGAGCTGGGCTTCAGCGGGCATTGACGATGATCCGTGCGATCCGGTCACTGCTTTTCCCATCTCCGAACGGATTGTGTGCGCGCGCCATGGCGGCATAGGCTTCGGGGTCGTCGAGCAACTCAAGCGTCGCCGCTACGATTGCTTCTTCGTCGCTGCCGACCAGCCGGGCGGTGCCCGCGGCGACGCCTTCGGGCCGCTCGGTGGTCTCGCGCATCACCAGCACCGGCTTGGCCAGCGCCGGCGCCTCTTCCTGCACCCCGCCGCTGTCGGTGAGGACCAAGTGGCAGCGCGCGAGCAAAGCGACGAAATTGGGATAATCCAGCGGGTCGATCATCGCGACGTTCGCCATGTCGCCCAGCACCGCCTGCATCGGTGCGCGGACATTGGGGTTGGGATGGACCGGGAAGATCACCGCGACATCCGGGCGCTCGGCAATGCGGCGCACCGCGCGCGCCATGCCCTCAAGCCCCGAACCGAAATTCTCGCGCCGGTGCGTGGTGACCGCAATGATCCGCTTGCCCGCAAAGGGGGCGAGGATCGGGCCAATCTGCGCAGCGAGCGCCGGGTTCTGCTCGATCGAAGCGAGCGTGGTGTGAAGCGCGTCGATCACGGTGTTGCCGGTCACATGGACGCGATTCGCGGGCACATTTTCGATCAGCAGCGCGTCGCGCGCGGTGTCGGTCGGTGCGAAATGCTGGTCGGCGATGGTGCCGATGATCTTGCGATTGACCTCTTCGGGCCAGGGATGATGGATATTGCCGCTGCGCAGGCCGGCTTCGACATGCGAGACCGGAATCTTGCGGTAATAGGCGGCGAGTGCGCCGACCATCGCGGTGGCGGTATCGCCCTGCACCACGACGCGGTCGGGCTTTTCCTCGTCCAGCACCCGGCCCATCTCACGCAGCAACCGCGCGGTTAGCTCGTCGAGCGACTGGTTGGGCAGCATGATGTCGAGGTCATGGTCGGGGACGATGCCCGCGATGGCCAGCACCTGATCGAGCATCTGGCGATGCTGCGCCGTGACGCACACGCGCAGATCGACCTCCGGTTCGTCGCGCAACCGCTGGATCAGGGGATACAGCTTGATCGCCTCTGGCCGGGTCCCGAACACGATGAGTACGCGCAGTCGCGGTGCAGTGGCCATGCCGGTCCCCTTTCAGATCAGCAATTTGGAGGCAAGCGATTATTCGGAATGCGTAGGCTGCTTTGATCGTGGATTCACGGGATACGGGTCATGGTGAGTGCATCGACCCAAAGATTGGCGCTTTCCAGCGTGTCGCTCCTGGCTCCGATCAGGCTGAGCTTCGGACCGACGCAGCCTGCGGGCACGTCGAAGCCGAGTGCGAAGCGGTGCGGTCGGTCGATGCCCGGCGACAGCGGCTGTTTTGCGATCTCGCGCTCGGCGTTTCCGCGTCCGCAGCGTAGTGACCAATGGATCTGTCCGGCCGCAACTTCCGCATCGGTCGTGGCGCGGCCAGCGAAGCGATAGCGACCGGCGGGAAGCACCAGTTGCTGCTCCGCAAAGGTCGCCTGCTGGTCGCCGGGATAAGAAATGTAGAGCGCGCGGCCCTGGCCGGGAATCAGGCTCTCGCCCATTTCGACAATCACGCCGCCATCCGGGAAGAACCGCCAGCCAAAGGGCGGGGGAACGTCCAGTCCCGTGAAATCACCATCACGCAGCAGCCCGCCCGCCTTGATCCGCGTGGCCCGTGGCAGCATTGCCATCCAGCGGCGGTGGAGCAGCGGCAGGCGGGTTTCGGCGGCGGCGCGCTGAAAATAGGGGGTCGCCTCGTCGGTCGTCGGCGGCGAACCCAGCGCCGCGAGCCGCGCCAGCAGCGCGTGGCCGGCTTCCAGGTCAACCTTCGGATTGGCGAGTTCGAGCAGCAATGCACCGCGCCAGCTTGGCCGGGTGGCGAGCATTCGGGCCATCGGCTCGACCACACGTGGATCCTTGAGCCGCTGAGCGAGCATCGGTACCACCACGTCCCAGTTGGTCGCACGCTGGCGCAGCAGGATGTCGGCTTCCGAGAATGCCTCGGTATAGCGGCCGGTGGTCAGCCGGTTCTCGAACAGCCAGGCATGAGTAAACAGGTCGCGCAGCGAGAATTTGGCGGCCATGCTGAACAGCGCGTCGGCCTGCGCCTCCTTCTTCTCGAAGGCGGCGAACAGGCCGATCGTGCGCAGCGCGACCGGGTTATAGGGCTCGGCCCGCAGCGCGCGGCGGCTGAGGTCGGTCAGTGTGGCCTGATCCTCGCGCTTGGCGCGCATCAGCTGATATTCGATCTTGGCCTTGAGCGCGTCCGGATTGCCCGGCGCGACCGCGAGTGCCGCGTCAGGCTGGACCCGTGCCAGCATGAATCCGACCCGCGACTGAGCCAGCAACAGGATGAAGACGAGCGCAATCAGGATCGCCCCGATGCGCGCGGTCCAGCTGCCGGTGGGCAGCTGGACCGGCTTCGTTCCGAACAAGGTCATACCGGACCTGCTCAGCCGCGCAGGATCCGGCCTGCCAGGGTCGAGCCCCGCCGCTTGCCGCGCTCGCCATATTCATAGCTGTAGGCATAGCTGTAGCCGGAGGTTTTGGCGTCGAACTTGGTGAGCACCGCGCCCAGAATATGCGCATTGACGTCGGCAAGGCGGCGTAGCGAAACGCGAACCACCTTGGTCCGGGTCTGCTTCGACGCGATCACGAACACCGTAGCCTCGGCATAGTTGGCGATCAGCGGAGCGTCGGCAAGGCCGAGCACTGGCGGACCGTCGATCACGATATGGTCGAACGTCTTGAGCAGCGTTTCGAACGCCAGCGGCAGGTTCGGACCTGCCAGCAATTCCGCCGGGTTGGGCGGGATCGGGCCAGCGGTCATCACCGACATCTTTTCATGCGGGCCGGGTTGGATGAAGCGCTGAATGTCGTCGGCACCGGCGAGCACGTTGGTCAGGCCGCCGCTGTTGGTCAGCTTCATCATGTGATGGATCGACGGGTCGCGCATGTCGGCGTCGATCAGCAGCACCTTCTTCCCGAGCTGGGCGAAGTTGCGGGCGAGCGCGACCGAGCTGGTCGACTTGCCCTCTGCCGCCCGCGAGCTGGTCATGAAGATGACCCGCGGTGCGCCATGGCTGGTGGTGAAGCGCAACGCCGTGAACAGCGACAGATAGGCTTCGGCCAATGGTGTGCGGCGATCCTCCAGCGCCTCGAGCAGATTGTCGGCTTCCGGCAGGCGCGGGATGCTTCCCAGCAGCGGGATGCCGAGCTTCCATTCCAGATCGTCGGGAGCCATGATCGACTGGTCGAGCTGTTCGACGAGGAAGGCGAGGGCAGCGCCGAGGAACAGGCCCAGCATGGTCGCCAGGAGCAGGTTCATCGTGGTGCGCGGTCGCACCGGGCCATAAGAAGGCAGCGCGGCATCGACGATCGAGACGTTGTTGGTTCCGACTCCGCCGGCGACGCCGATCTCCTTGTAGCGCTGGAGCAGGGCGTCGTAGAGTGAGCGGTTGGTGTCCGCGTCTCGCTGGTAGATATTATACTGGATCGACCGGCGGCGCAGGTCGAGCACGCCGTCCTTGAGCCCGTCTACCTGGGCCTGGAGCTGCGCCTCACGTGCAGAAGCGGCTTCAAAGTTGGAGCGGAGCGACGCCAGAACGTTGCCGCCCTGCGCGCGCAGCTGGCGGTCGATCTCGTCGATCTGGCGCTTGAGTGCGACGGCGGCAGGATATTCCGGCTCGAATCGCGCAAGCAGCTTGGAATATTCGCCCATCAGCTCGGCACGCTGGCCGCGCAGCGCGGTGATGGTGTTGTCCGTCAGCCCCTCTGCTGCCGCGAGCGGCCCGCTCTGGCGTGCTTCGTTATAGCGGGCCTGGGCGGCGATCCGTTCAGCCTTGGCGGTGGTCAGGGCCGAACTGAGCGCGCCGAGCTCGGTCCCCACCAGCGTGGGTGCGGCAGTCGTGCCGCCGCCCTCTTTCTGGGCCGGGGCGTCGAGGTTGATGATGCGCTGGTCGGTCGCATAATCGACGATCTTGCGCTCGGATTCTTCAAGCCGCTGGCGGGTCTGCGCGATCCGGTCCTCAAGATATTTGCGGGCATAGCTCGACGCGGCGAAGCGGCGTGCGAGATTCTGCTCGATGAACGATTCGGACAGGGTGTTGACGATGCGCGCGGAGAGCTGCGGATCGGGGCTGTCGAAGCTGATCGACACCAGGCTGGACGAACGCGTCGGCTCAATCGTCAGGTTCGCCATCAGCATACCCGCAGCGGCGCGTTCCAGATTCTTGCGCTGTTCTGCGCCCAGGACGCGCGGCTGTTCGCCGGGCTCGCGGCCCGAATAACCGTACATAAAGGTCTGGTTGTTCACGAGGTTGAGCTTGCGCACGACCAGTTCAGCCAAAGCGCGGCTCTTCAGCAGGCCATATTGGGTCTGGTAGAATTCCTGCGAGTAGAAGGCCGGCTTGGCCGAGCCGTCATCCGCGTCGATCACCCGCGCGGCTTCGCGCGCAATCTCAATCGTGCCGGTCGAGCGGTAGAGGCGCACCGTGGTCGCATTGACGTACACCGCCAGGCCGATCGACAGCAGCACCGTCGCGACGATGAACCAGCGCCGGCGCAGCAGCACCTGAAGATAATAGGTCAGGGGGCTTTCGCGCCGTTCGTCCTGGACCAGCGCGGTCAGCATCGGTTCGGCCGAATTCCCGTTCACACCAGGCTGGCGCCCTTCCGGGGGGCGGGACTGCACTGTGACGTCGTTCATGGAAGGTCGAACCCTTAACGGAGTAGATAGAAAAGGCTGAGCAGCGGCGCGGCCTGGATGGCGTCACGGAACAGCGAGCGGTTGGCATTGTTGCCCACCACGATCACATCGTTGCCGAATACGGCGGGATCTTCAGCCCGGGCACCGCGGATTTCGTTCATGTCGAAGCGCGCGACCATGCGCTTGCCCTGCACCGTGCGGAAGACCAGCACCTCGCGCTTGAGCGCGTCTTCGGTGAGGCCGCCCGAAATCGCGATGGCGCGCATCAGGGTGGTTTCGCCCGACACCTGATAGACGCCGGGGCGCGCGACCGCGCCGTCGATCGTCACCTGCTGGCTTACCGCCTGATCGATCACGACATTGACCTGCGGATCGCGGACATAGCGGGCATAGCGCTGGCGCAAATCGGCGGCCAGTTCGTTCGACGTCATGCCTTCGACCGGAACGGTGCCGATCAGCGGAAGGTTGAAGGTGCCGCTGGCATCGACCGACCCCGATGTGGTCAGCTCGGGCACCCCGAACACGCTGACGGTCAGCTTGTCGAAGGCGCCGATCCGTGGCGCGCGCTGGCGCGGCGACGTATCGCTTGCGCTGGGCGCCGGAAGCCCTTCGGCGACCTGCGCCGTCGTTGCCAGTTCGGGCTTGAAATTGGGCTTTGCCGCGCATGCCGAAAGGGCACACCCCAGCGTCATGAGGGTAAGGAACCGGGCGTTGATAACGGCCTCCATCAAATGGTGTCGAGCTGCGCGCCGCATACCCCTGCGGTGTCCATCTTTAGGGGTGCGGTTCGGAATAGGAAAGCCCCGGCATCGCACTGTCGATACGTGGGCCGGATGCGCGGCCAATCCGCCCGTCAGCCCGCTTCGGGGCAGCGATTGGCGGGGTCAACAGCGCGCACAGAAAGGCAAAATAGATGGCAAAGCCGTCGGTACGCAACGGATAGTCGCCCGCCGAATGCACCACGACGAACACCATCGCCATCGCGGCGGCGCGTTGCTGGCGCGCCACGGTGCGGCTTTCGGGCTCGCCCCGAAATGCCTGCCATGCCCGATATACATACCAGACCAGCCCCGCGACCAGTGCGGCGACGCCGAAGATCCCCAGTTCGATCGCGATCTGAAGATATTCGTTATGCGCCTGATTGAGATAGGCAAATTGCAGCCCGTCGCGCGTTTCATAGCTGCGGTAGATCGGGTCGAAACTGCCGACCCCGGAGCCAAAGGGCAGGAAATCGCGCGCGATGCGGAGCAGTTCGGGGACCAGCGCGACGCGTTGCGATTCTCCGCCGGTAAAGGTGAAGGCACCGTCGCCGAGCACGCCGGTTAGCAGCAGTACGACCACGGTACCCCCCGCTGCAACGAGGGCCAATCCGCCGCCGATCGCCAAGCGCGGGCTGATGCCGAGCTGACGCAGCGGCAGGAAGGTGGCGGCAAAGCACAGCGCGATCAGCGCGAACACTGTTCCCGCACGCGAGGTGGTGGTGAAGATCGCGACGAGGAACAGCGCGACAATCAGGCCCGCAGTGAACAGCTCGCCGGTCGTGGGCGCGCGACGATCCGCCGCGCGCTGCGCGAGCCACAAGCCGGTCAGGACGATGCCACCGCTCAGAAAATTGGCGAGGTGGTTGGCGTTCGAGAAGAAGCCGACCCCCGCATCGCGATTGGTGATCGCGTAGAAATAGAGCGGGCTTTGTGGCCCCGACCCGACCTGCGCGATCGCCAGCAATGCGCTGACCACCATCACCCCGAGCGCGACGGTCAGCAAAATGGTGCGCCCCGCCGCGTCGAGTTGCGACCCGATGACATAGGCAACAAAGGCACAGAGCAGCATCAGCAACGCGTCGAGCGTGCGCATCGGGGTCAGGCTGATCGCGCCCCAGGACTGCTGGCCGGTCAGGTCCAGTGCGGCCGCCGCGAGCGCGCGACCGGGCAGCGCCGTCCATACCCCATAGGGCAGGGGGATCAGCTGAATGATCAGCAGCGCGATCATGGCGAGCCAGAGCAAAGCTGCGGGTCGTTCGATGCGCAGCGTGCCGACGCGGCGTTGCCACACCAGCCACACGAACGCGCCGAGCGTCACAAGCCGGGTGAGAAATGCCCCCCCAGTCTCAATGCGCGACGCTCCCCCGAACAACAATGCCGCGACAAGGACGGCCAAGGCAGCATAGAGCATACCTGGTCGACTGGTACTGAACAAAACCGCGCATCCCCTGTGTTCGCCGGTGCAGGGCGGTCCTTAACCGTCGCCATCCGGCTTGCCAAGCGCGGGACCGGAGGCGCGGCTTGCAATTCGTCGCAACCGGGCTAGGTCGCGTGCAGACGGGCCACGCGCGGGCCGGGATCGCAAAGGAGTTGAACTTGGTCGATCGCCCGCGCCGCGGACTGCGCGTCCTGTATCTCGCGACCGATGCCTATGGCGGGCATGGCGGGATCGCACTGTTCAGCCGCAATCTGATCGAAGCGCTGGATGCCGATGATCGCGTCGCCGAAATCGTCTGCCCACCCCGGATTGCCGATGGCGAGATCGGGTCGCTGCCCGCCAAGCTGCGCTACGACCTGAGCGGGTTGCGCGGGCGGGGCGCCTATCTGCGCGCCGTGCTGCGCCATGTGCTGACCGGGCGATTCGACGCGGTGATCGTGCCGCATATCAACCTGGCGCCGGTGGCGTGGCTGGCGGCGAAGCTGAGCCGCGCGCGCTGGGCACTGTGTCTGCACGGGATCGACGCGTGGCCGGCGGCCGCGACCCCCCGGCGGCGGTTTTTCGGGCTGCGCGCCGATGCGATCGTCAGCGTCAGTGCGCTGACCCTGGGCCGGTTCCGCAGCTGGTGCCGGGTCGATCCGGCGCGGTGCGTGGTGATCCCCAATGCGATGGACTTTACCGGCTATGCCCCGGGACCGCGCGATCCGGCGCTGGAGGCGCGCTATGGCCTGGCGGGCAAGCGGGTGATCCTGACGCTCGGGCGGCTCGATCCGGCGGAGCGTTACAAGGGGTTCGACGAGATCATCGAGCTGCTGCCGGAGCTGGCGCCCGACATCACCTATCTGATCGCGGGCAAGGGCGAGGACCGCGCACGGCTGGAGGCGAAGGCGGCAACTTTGGGCGTCGCGGATCGCGTGGTGTTCGCCGGGATGGTGCCGGAGGCGGAGAAGGTCGCGACCTATCGGCTGGCGGACGTCTATGCGATGCCCAGCACCGGCGAAGGGTTCGGTTTCGTGTTCCTGGAGGCGATGGCGTGCGGGATTCCGGCGATTGCCAGCGACCTTGACGGCGGGCGCGAGGCGGTGCGTGAGGGCAAGCTGGGGCAGGTGGTCGACCCGGCCGACCGCGTGGGGCTGAAAGCGGCGGTGCTGCGTGCGCTCGACCAGCCCAAGGGCGTGCCCGAGGGCCTCGATTACTTCGGATTGCCAGCTTACCGCGCGCGGATCTCCGATCTGCTGACCCGGTTGGTGGACTGACGGCCAGATCGTCGAGCGTTTAATCTGGATCGCTCTACAGCCGTTTGCCCTGATGACCAGGTCGCCAAAGCCCCCGGCTTTGGCTGGAACGTCC
>CAZWZP010000023.1:0-18189 GCA_964638925.1 uncultured Stakelama sp.
GGTCGAACAGGCGCTGAAGGGCAGCGACCGCAGCGGCAAGGTCGGCTTCCTGCGCCAACTCGACCTGCTCTTCTCCCCCGACGGCTATTATGCCGAAGGGCCCTATTATCAGCGCTACGCCCTCCAGCCGTTCGTCGTGTTCGCACAGGCAATCGAAGCGAACGAACCGGGCCGCAAGATCTTCGCCTATCGCGACGGCATCGTCCTGAAGGCGATCCGCACCGCGATCCAGACCAGCTATGGCGGCTATTTCTTCCCGATCAACGACGCGATGCCGGACAAGAGCCTCAAGACCGAGGAACTCTATCAGGGCGTTGCCATCGGCTATGCCGCGACCCAGGATCCCGGCCTGCTCGGCATCGCGGAGTGGCAGAACAAGGTCGCACTCTCGCCCGAGGGGTTCGCGGTCGCGCGCGACATCGCGGCGGGTAAGGCCAAACCCTTTGCCTTCGCCTCGACGCTGCTGCGCGACGGGCCAGATGGCAAGGACGGCGCGCTCGCCATCCTGCGCTCCGGCCCGCAGGACAATGCGCAGGTGGTGGTCGCCAAGAATACCGCCCAGGGCATGGGCCATGGCCATTTCGACAAGCTCAATTGGCTGCTCTACGACAATGGTCAGGCGGTGGTGACCGATTACGGCGCCGCGCGCTTCCTCAATATCGAGGCGAAGGACGGCGGCCGCTACCTGCCCGAAAATGAAAGCTGGGCGAAGCAGAGCGTCGCGCACAACACGCTGGTGGTCAACGAAACCAGCCATTTCGGCGCCAAGCTGAAACCCGCCGAGGCCGCGTCACCGACCCAGCTCGCCTTTGTCGGCGAAGGCCCGCTGCGCTTCAGCATCGGCGAGATGGCCGGGGCCTATCCGGGCGTCACCTTCCGCCGCGCGCTGGTGCAGGTCGATATGGGCAAGAACGCCCCGCTCGTCCTCGACCTGATGACGGTGAAGAACCCCGGCAAGGCGACCTATGACCTGCCGCTGCACTTCGCCGGCCACATCATCGACACCGACGTCAAGCTCGCGTCGAACGTCGCGACCCGCCCGGTGCTGGGCAATGCCAATGGCTATCAGCACCTGTGGGTCGATGCCACTGGCCCGCTCGCAAACGGGCAAGGCCGGGTCACCTGGATCAATCAGGGCCGCTTCTACAGCTATCGCATGGCGACGCCCGGCGCGCAGCTGATCGTCGCCGAAAGCGGCGCGAACGATCCTCGCTTCAACCTGCGCCGCGAACCGGTGCTGATCCAGCGGCTGAGCGGGGCAGGGGACGCCGCCTTCCTCAGCCTGCTCGAACCGCATGGCCGCTACGACGCCGCGACCGAAACCACGACCGGCAGCCGCAGCGGTGTGACCGGCCTTACCCTCACCGAAAGTGCCGGCGCGCGTGTCGCCACGATCACCCTGACCGGCGGCAAGACGATCCTGATCGCCATCGCCACCGACACCAGCGCGGGCAAGGCGCACAGCGTCACCCTGAACGGGCGCAAGCTCGACTGGAGCGGCCCGGTCGGCCGCTTCGACGGAGAGAGCAAATGAAATCGGGCTTCCGCTGGTGGATCATCGGCCTGATCGCGATCGCGACGGTCATCAACTATATCGACCGCAACGCGCTCGCGGTGATGTGGCCCGAAGTCGCCAAGGACATCGGCGCGGACAAGGAAGATTATGCGCTGCTGGTGACCATCTTCATGGTCTTCTACGCGCTCGGCCAATCGATCTTCGGCAAGATTTTCGATGTGGTCGGCACCCGCATGGGCTTTGCCATCTCGATCGTGGTCTGGTCGACCTCGATCGCCGCGCACAGCCTGGTCCGCTCGATGCTCGTGCTGGGTATATTGCGCGCCGCGCTGGGGGTCAGCGAGGCGGGTAACTGGCCCGGTGCCGCCAAGGCCAATGCCACCTGGTTCCCGCGCTCCGAACGCGCCTTTGCGCAGGGGATCTTCAACGCCGGTGCCTCGCTTGGCGCGATCGTCTCGGCACCGCTGATCGCGATCCTGTTCGGCTTTGTCGGCTGGCGCACCACCTTCGTCATCATCGGCGTGTTCGGCTTTCTGTGGCTGCTACCCTGGATCTGGGTCTATAAATCCGACCCCGACGCCCACCCCTGGCTGAGCAAGGCCGAGCGCGAACATATCCTCGGCGCGAACGAGGCGGCAGGCGGACCCAAGGCCGCCGGCTATGCCCCCTCGATGGGCCAGCTGCTGCGCCATCGTCAGGCCTGGGCGGTGATGTCGGGCCGCTTCTTCCTCGACCCGATCTGGTGGCTGTTCGTCTCGTGGCTGCCAATCTACCTCAACGAAAGCTTCGGCTTCGACGTCAAGCAGATCGGCATGTTCGCCTGGGTGCCCTTCGTCGGTGCGATGGCGGGATCGCTGTCGGGCGGCTGGCTGTCGGGAAGACTGATCCGCCGCGGCTGGAGCACGGACAAGGCGCGCAAGAGCGTGATCGCTTTGGGCTGCGTCATCATGCTCCCCGCTTTGCTGCTCACCGCCACCGCCGCGACGCCGCTTTATGCGGTGCTGCTGATCGCCGCGATCCTGTTCGGCTTTCAGGTCGCGATCAACAATATTCAGACGCTTCCGTCCGACTGGTTCGGCGGCGGCGCCGTCGGCTCGCTTGCGGGGATCAGCGGCACTGCCGCCGTCGCCGGCACGCTGATCACCACCTGGCTGGTGCCTGCAATGACCAAGGTCAGCTTCGCACCGATCTTCATCCTCGGCGCCGCGCTCGTGCCGCTGTCGCTGATCTGCATCTTCATCGGCGGGCGCATCGAGCCCGTTCAATCCGACACTCAAGACCAAGGGGCATAAATGCGTTTCAAGGACAAGCTCGTCATCGTCACCGGCGGTGGACGCGACATCGGCCGCTCGATCTCGCTGCGCTTTGCAGCAGAGGGCGCAAAGGTCGTCATCAACTATCGCAGCGACGAAGCGGCGGCGCAGGATACGCTGGCGGCGGTCGAGGCCGCGGGCGGCACTGCACTGCTCCACCGCGCCGACGTCACCAAGTCCGATGAGGTCGCCGGCCTGATCGCCGCCGCCGCCGCATTCGGCACCGGCACGATCGACATCCTCGTCAACTGCGCGGGCGGGATGGTCGCGCGCAAGACGCTGGCCGACATGGACGAGGCCTTTTTCGACACGGTCATGGACCTCAACTTCAAGTCCGCTTTCCTCGTCACCAAGGCCGCGCTCCCGCACCTCGCCAAGGGGTCGGCGATCGTCAACCTGTCCTCGCTTGCCGCCCGTGACGGCGGCGGGCCGGGCGCGAGCATCTATGCCGCATCGAAGGGCGCGC
The DNA here is from genome assembly GCA_964638925.1 of uncultured Stakelama sp. GTDB lineage: Bacteria > Pseudomonadota > Alphaproteobacteria > Sphingomonadales > Sphingomonadaceae > Sphingomonas. The sequence continues at coordinate 3,296 of CAZWZP010000023.1, forward strand.
TGACCACGCTGACGCGCGGCTGGGCCAAGGAGCTGGGTCCGCAGGGCATCCGCGTCAACGCGCTGTGCCCGGGCCTGATCGGCACCAGCTTCCACGACATCTTCTCCAAGCCCGAGGGCCGCGCCGCGGTTACCGGCAACACCCCGCTGCGCCGCGAAGGCCATCCGGACGAGGTTGCCGCTGCCGTCGCCTTCCTCGCGTCGGACGACGCCAGCTTCCTCACCGGACTCAACATGGACATTAACGGGGGTCTCGCTTTCTCATGATCCGTCTGCTCACCGCTGCCGCCGCCATCGCGCTCCTTCCCGCCGCCGCTCAGGCGCAGACCAAGGAGCGCACCGACGTGCCCCCGCTGCAACCGTACAAGATCGTGCTGGTCGGCGATTCGACCATGGCGGTGGCGAGCGGCTGGGCGTCGATGTTCTGCGCGCGCCACGTCAAGTCCTCGGTCGCCTGCCTCAATGCCGGGCGCGGCGGGCGCTCGACGCGCAGCTACCGCCAGGAAGGCAGCTGGGCCATCGCGCTCGCCGAGGCCAAGGTGCCCGGCTACCGCGCCACCTATGTGCTGATCCAGTTCGGCCATAACGACCAGTCCAGCGCGCCCGAACGGTGGACCGATCGCACCACCGAATTCCCGGCGAACCTCGCCAAGATGGTCGAGGAGGTCCGCGCGGCGGGCGCAATCCCCGTCCTCGTCACCCCGCTCACCCGCCGCGTGTTCAAGAACGGCAAGCTCGACAACAACCTTGAGGAATGGTCGGAGGAGGTGCGCAAGGTCGCCGCCGCGACCAAGACCCCCCTGGTCGACCTCAACCGCCGCAGCGCCGCCGTCGTGCAAAAGCTGGGCGCCGAAGACTCGATGGCGCTCGCCCAGGCCGAACCGACCGCAGAGGAACGTGCCGCCGCCAAGGCCGGCACCACGCTCAAACAGCGCCCGACCGAAGAAGCGCGCGAGCCGGATCTGCCGACCCGCCCCGGCGGCGCGCGCGGCCAGAATGTGCGCAGGTTCGACTACACCCATCTCGGCGAAACCGGGGCGGGCGTGTTCGCCCGACTGATGGCCGACGACCTCGCCCGTGCGGTGCCGGCGCTGGCCTCGCAATTGGTGCCCTGACCAACTGGTAGGACCAATTGACCATAATAGGACTAAATAACAGGTTGACAGAATCGTCCTGACCGGCGACCACTGCGACCATAAGATAAACTCAGGGGAGAGGGCCGATGGCCATGCTCGATCAGGCACGCGCGCCGCGCGCACTTCGTAATTTCCTGCTGGCCGGAGCCGCGCTTCCGCTGCTCGTCGCCGCGCCCGCATTGGCGCAGGACGCCGACACCACGGCGGAGGACGAGGTCGTCGTCACCGGTATCCGCGAAACATTGCGCACCTCGATCGACGTCAAAAAGCGCGAGACCGCGATCGTCGACGCGCTGTCGACCGACGAGATCGGCGACCTCCCCGCGCTGTCGGTGGGTGAGGCGATCCAGACGATTACCGGCGCGACCACGCATCGCGAAAAGGGCGGCGCGTCCGAAATCGCGCTGCGCGGTCTTGGCCCGTTCCTCAGCAACACGACCTTCAACGGTCGCGACGCGACCAACGGATCGGGCGACCGGGCGGTCAATTTCAATCAGTTCCCCTCGGAGCTGGTCAACAATATCAAGATCTACAAAAGCCAGCAGGCCGATCTGGTCGAGGGCGGCGTCGCCGGCACGATCGACATCGGCACGCTGCGCCCGCTCGATTTCGGCAAGATGCGCGTACAGGGCGAGATCAAGGGGAATTACAGCCCCTATCAGGACAAGATCACCGGATCGTCGGCCTGGGGCTGGCGCGGCACCTTGTCCTATGTCGATCAGTTCAAGCTGGGCGGCCTTGGCGAAGTCGGCATCGCGCTCGGCGGACAACGCAACCGCACCAACAACCCCGAAGAAACCATGGCGGGCAGTTCGACCTGGACGGCGTGCAACGCCACCATCGTCGTCGCCAACGGCAACTGCACCCCGGTCACGCGCCCTCAGGCTGCGGCGGGCACGCCCTTCTACCTTGCCCCCAACGCGCTGACCTTTCGCCAGATCAGTGAAGTCGATACCCGTGATGCGGTGTTTGGCGCGATCCAGTGGCGCTTTTCCGACCGGGTCGAACTCAATCTCGACGCGCAATGGTCCGACCGCACCTTCGTCGAGAACCGCCGCGACCTCAACATCTCCGAAATGCGCTTCGGCCTGACCAATGTCGTTTATGACGACAATGGTGTGATTCAGCGGATGAACGGCCTCAGCGCAGTCGAATCGACCGCCACCAACCTGTCGCGTGCGGAGGAGTATTTTGGCGCCGGCGCAAATCTGCGCTGGACCGGCGACCGTCTCACCGTCGCGGTCGATGGTGCCTATTCGCGCACCGTCCGTACCGAAATCGAGCGCCAGGTCCGCCTGCGCACCGACCCGTTCGACATGAACGGCAACCGCAACTTCTTCTCGACCGCGCCGTTCGCCAGCAACAACATGCGGGTCCCCTACACCTATGAAGTGCTGCCGGGGAATTTTGCGCCGACCATCACCTTCGACCCGCGCTTCGACCCCAATAACCACGCCTTGTTCTGGGACGACGCCCGCGCTCGCCGCGACGAAAGCCGCCGCCAGAACGAAATCTGGGGCGCGCGCCTCGATCTCGACTACAAGCTCGACGGCTTCATCACCAACATCGCCGTCGGCGGCCGCTGGGCGCAGCAGACCTTCAGCGATTACGATGTCCGCAATGAGGTAACGTACAACCCGTCAGGCCCGCCCAATGCCGGGCGTGAAGATGCGCGGATCAACACCTTGTGCCGTACCGCCTTCCCGCAGACCGGCTTTCTGGAGCAGGCGCGCGGCAACAGCATCACCAGCTGGGCGACCTTCGACCCGCTCTGCCTGCTGCGCGAATATACCGGGTCGGAAGATCCGGGTCGCCCGGCGGACCTGCGCTCGCCCGCCAATCGCGACGTTACCGAAACCACGCTCGCCGGCTATCTGATGGCCGACTATGCGGGCAATCTGGGCGATATGCCGGTGCGCGGCAATTTCGGCGTGCGCGTGGTCAATACGCAGCTGACCTCGATCGGTCTGCGCAGCGCGTTCACCGTGGTCAACAATACAGACGGCACGATCACATTGACTCCCACACCGGGAACGTTCGACACGGTGACGCTGAAGGCGCAGACCACCCGCGTCCTGCCCAGCGTCAACGCCATCTTTGAGCTTGAGCCCAACCGGCTGCTGCTCCGCGCCGCGGCCTATCGCGCAATGTCGCGCCCGGCGCCCAGCGCGCTCGGGGCGGGCCGCACCTTCTTCCTCGATGCCAGCGGTACGACGATCGAGGATGCGATCAACGAAATCCGCGCCACCGGCAGCCCGGGGCTGAAGCCGCTGATGTCGTGGAACGGCGATCTGGCGCTCGAATATTATCCGAACCGCGATTCGATCTTCGCCGCGACCCTGTACATCAAGGAGTTCGGAGGCGGTTTCATCCCGTTCGTGACCAATGAAGAATTTGTGATCGGCGGACAGAATGTCAGTGTCCCGGTGGTCCAGACCGCCAACAGCCCCGACAAGAGCCGCGTCTGGGGTGTCGAAGTCACGCTGACCAATCGCTTCTCGTGGCTGCCCAAGCCGCTCGACGGCTTTGGTGGCAAGATCAGCTATAATTACGCCGACACCAATTTCGAGAATGAGGATGTCAGCCTCGGCGACGTGCTCGATCCGCTCACCGGCACCATCACGCAGGGGATCATCCCGCCCGCACCGCTCAGCGGCTTCTCGAAGCATGTCGTCTCGGCCCAGCTCTATTATCAGCTCAAGGGCTTCTCGATTCAGGGCATCTACAACTACCGGTCGCGCTATTATCAGGACTTTGTCGGCGGCAATACGCAGCTGCGCTACGTCCGCGCCAACGAGACGTTCGACCTGCGCGCCTCCTACAACGTCAACCGCAACATCTCGCTGCGCGCCGAAGCGACCAACATCTTCGATTCGCCCAAGGTCACCGACATGCCGGTGGTCGGAAGCATCCGGCAGTACCATTATTACGGTCCGCGCTACTTCATCGGCGCGCGCTTCCGGATGTAGTGTGGACGGTTCGCTCGGCCCGGTCTCTGCTTGCGCTTTGGTGCGAAGGGAATAAGGATCGGGCCATGCGAATTGGTGAGGAGTGCAATGGCTGACCGGCTATACCAGGGGATCGCCGATCAGATCACGACGCTGATCGATCAGGGCGTATTCCCCCCCGGCACCCGCCTGCCCGGCGAGCGTGAGCTGGCCGAGCGGTTCGGGGTCAGTCGCGTGACGATCCGGGAGGCGGAGATCGCGTTGCAGGCGCTCGGGCGCATCGTCATCAAGACCGGATCGGGTGTCTATGTCACAGACGGCAAACCCGCCTCGACCGACGCCCCGCCCAAGGTCAGCGCGTTCGAGCTGACCGAGGCGCGCTCGCTGTTCGAGAGCGAAGCCGCCGCGCTCGCTGCCTCGACCGTCACGCCGGACATGCTCGCGCGCCTCGACCAGCTGCTCGAAATCATGGGACGCGATGACAGCGATGACGCGGCATCGACCGCAGCGGATCAGGAGTTTCACCTGCTGATCGCGTCCGCCTCGGGCAATCAGGCGGTGATTCACGTCATCAAGCAGCTGTGGCGGATGCGCACCGAAATGCCTGAGGTGCGCAGCACCTATGCCAGCGTCTGTCAGCATGATGGACGCACCCGCCAGCGTGAACATGCCGCGATTGTCGATGCGTTACGCGCGGGCGACTCCGGTGCCGCGCGCATCGCGATGCGCCAGCATTTCAACCGCCTGCTCGAAGCGATGCTGGATGCGACCGAAGAGCGCGAGATCAGCGAATTGCGCCGCAAATCGGCCGAAAGCCGCGAACGCTTTCTGATGACCGCACGCTTGCGCTAAGCAGGCGTAATGATTCGCTTTCTGGCCCTCGCCGCGCTCGCGTTTGCGCTCCCGCTTTCGACTGCCGCGCAGGATGAGGGCGTGTCCGAATCCGGCGACACCCGCCGCCGCGACGCGGCCGAGGCGATTCGCGAAAAAATCCGCAACGACGTGCTCGCGCCGACCGTCGCGCCGCGCGGCTATGACGTCACCCTCGTCGTTTTTTCCGACTATCAATGCGGCTATTGCCGCCGCTTCAACCCGACGCTCGATGCGCTGATGGCCGCCGATCCCAAGGTGCGCGTGGTCTATCGCGACTGGCCGATTCTGGGGGGCGGTTCCGGCCCCGCCGCCCGCGCCGCGATCGCCGCCAGCTTCCAGAAAAAGCACCTCGCCTTTCACCGCGCGCTGATCGCCCAGTCGGGCCGGATCGACGCGGCCAAGATCCGCGCCGCAGCCGATGCGTCAGGCGTGGATTGGAAACGGCTCGAACGCGATCAGGTCAAGCGCAAGGCGGAAATCGACGCGCTGCTTGCGCGCACCAACGACTATGCCCGAATGATGGGCCTGTCGGGTACGCCGGGAATGCTGGTCGGCCGGCAGATCGTGCCCGGAATGATCGACCTGCCCACGCTGAAGCGCGCGGTGGCCCGCGCCCGCGAAGGCCGCTAACCTTCAAATCCCCCGGTCGCGTTCCAGCAATTCCTCGCGGACATGTACCGCCTGCACCGACAGCCGCACCTCGAACAGGAACGCTACAAGACCCGCAATCAGCAACAGCATCGACGCGATGAACGCGGCGGCGACCACCACGCCGATGTCGAGATGGACGATCTCCGCCCCGAACAGCAACGCGACGACCAGGCAGATTGCAATCGCACTCGCGACGCACAACCAGATCGACGTGTTGATGATCGACAGCCGCCGGTCGATCAGCCGCAACTCCCACACCTGTCGTTCATGCTCCGCGCCGGTCGACACCGGGTGCAGCTGCTCCAGCTTGCGCGCGCGGTCCACCACCCGCGCCATCCGCCCGACCAGCACGTTGAGGATGCCGGCGATGCCCGCCAGCAAGAACACGGGCGCGATCGAAATCTGGATTGTCGCGGCAACGGTGGAGATCATGGGGGCCTGCATGGTTTGGAGCTTATGGCGGCGCTTCGTCCGCGCCAAGCACTTCCACCCATTCGTAACGACTTGGCGCTAGACCGCCTCGCATGACGAAGCCGATGCCGCTCGCCGACTTCACGCGCCTGCCGCCGCTGCTGAGTGCCAGCATCGGCGACGGGCTGGCGAGCGCGATCGACAGCGTCGCTGCATCCGCCGCGCCGACGCACCGTTTCCTGCGCTATGGCTGGTTTGCCGCCGCGCTCCACGCCTATGGCGGCGAAGCGCGCACGCTGACGGTCGCGCGCGAGGGCGTGCCACTGCTCGCGCTGCCGCTGGTCGCCACCGGCCCCGCGCTGCTGCGGATCGCCCAAGTGCCCGGCTGCTACTGGCCGTTCCGCAGTTTTCCGGTCGCACAGGATGCCGGAACCGAAGCGTTCGAGGTCGCGCTCGACCTGCTCGCGCGCCACGCATATGCGCTGCGCATCGGTCCGGTCTATGACGGCGACCCCGCGCTCGAAGGACTTCGCGCCGCCGCGGCAACGCGCGGCTGGGTCGCGCTCGACCGTTTCGTCGCAGAAAGCTTCCTGCTCGACATGGCCGCCTTGCAGGCCGAGGGGACCTGGCCGCGCAACTCGACACTGCGCAAGAACCGCTTCCACGAAAAGCATCTCGCCGAACATGGCGAACCCGAGTGGAGCTTCGTCAGCGGCGCGGACTGGAGTGAACAGGCATTTGACGCCCTCGCGTCGATCGAGCGCAAAAGCTGGATCGCCGACCGCACCGACGGGCGCGATGCCAAGTTCACCGACACTGGCCACGGCGGGTTCTGGCGCGCGGCGGCGCAGGACCCGGTGATCGCCGACATGCTGTGGGCGGCGGTGCTGCGGATCGACGGCGCACCCACCGCCTTCTCCTTCGACCTCAACGCCGGGTCGCTCAAATACGCCATCGCCAACAGCTACGATCCCGCCGTCGCCAAACACTCGCCGGGGAAGCTGCTCTATTACCGCAACCTCGTCCGCGCGCTTGCGGACGGCATCACCACCGTCGACTGGGGCGCGGGCGATAGCGGCTACAAGCGCGTGATCGGCGCCGACGCCGGCCCCGCGATCCGCGACTGGCTGTTCGTGCGGCCTGGCCTGCCGGGCCTCGCTGCAAAGCTCCTGCGCGGCCGCTGGCGCGCGAGCGGGAACCGCCAGCCCTAGGGCGCCGTCTCCGCCGCGCGCGCCTCCGCCAGATACAGCCCGAACAGCCCGGCATCGTCGGTCCACGCCCGCGCCACGGTCCATCCGCCCGCCGCGAGCAACAGTCGCGCATCGCGGTCGCCATATTTATGGCTGTTCTCGGTGTGGATCGTCTCGCCCGCCGCCATCGCAAAGCCGCGCCCATCGACCTCGAACGCGACCGCGCGCGTCGCCTCCAGATGCATCTCGATCCGCGCGCGCTCATCGTTCCACCGCGCGACATGCGCAAAGGCGTCGATGGGGATGGTCCCGTTCAGCTCGGCATTGATCCGTTCGAGCAGGTTCAGGTTGAACGCCGCCGTCACGCCAGCCGCATCGTCATAGGCCGGGACCAGCACCGCCGGATCCTTGATCCGGTCGATCCCGATCAGCAGCGACGATCCCTCGCCCAGCGAGGCCCGCATGGTGCGCAACAGGTCCACTGCCGCCACCGGCGCCATGTTGCCGATCGTCGATCCGGGGAAAAAGCCCAGCCGCGCCAGCCCACCGATCCCGGCGGGCAGCTGGAGCGGCTTCAAAAAATCCCCCTCGACCGGCTCGACCGCCATGACGGGAAACTGCGCCGCGATCTCCCGCGCCGAATCGCGCAGGAACTCGCCCGAAATGTCGATCGGCACATAGGCTGCAGGGCGCACCGCGCGCAGCAGGATCGGCGTCTTGATCGACGATCCCGACCCGAACTCGATCACCGCGCCGCCGGTGCCGGTCTCGCGCGCCACCTCCGGGCACACGCGTTCCAGCAACGCCGTTTCGGTCCGCGTCGGATAATATTCGGGCAGCCGCGTGATATCCTCGAACAGCTCCGACCCGCGCCGGTCATAGAACCAGCGCGCGGGGATCGCGCGGGGCCGCGCGGTCAGGCCATTCAGCACATCGGCGCGAAATGCCGGATCGGCCAGGCCCGCCTGACCATCCTCGATTTCCTGCTTGAGCATTACAGATCCTTCGCCAGGCGCACGCCGGTGAACTGCCAGCGCTGGTGCGGATAAAAGAAGTTGCGGTAGCTTAGCCTGACATGGCCGCGCGGCGTCGCGCAGCTCCCGCCGCGCAGCACGAACTGCCCGCTCATGAACTTGCCATTATATTCGCCGACCGCGCCCTGCGCGGCGGCAAAGCCGGGATAGGGGCGGTACGCGCTGCCCGTCCATTCCCACACATCCCCGAAGAACGCCGGACCCGACACGGCGGGACGCGGTTCGACCGGTCCGGCGCGGTCGAGCTGATTGCCGCCCGTCGGGTCATGCCCCGCCGCCGCAACCTCCCACTCCGCCTCGGTCGGCAGTCGCGCGCCGGCCCAGCTGGCATAGGCATCGGCCTCAAAAAAACTCACATGCGTCACCGGCGCGGCCGGATCGATCGCGCGTCGCCCGTCGAGCCCGAACCGCGTCCAGCCGTCGTCGCCTTGTTCCCAATAGAGCGGCGCCGCGATGCCCTGCGCCTGCACCCACGCCCAGCCATCGGACAGCCAGTGGCGCGGGTCGCGATAGCCGCCATCGGAGATGAACGCCGCCCATTCGCCATTGGTCACCGTCCGGTCGGCAATGGCATGGCGGTGCAGCAGCACACGATGCCGCGGCCCCTCGCAATCGAACGCAAAGCCCTCGCCCTGCGCGCCGATCTCGGCAACGCCCTCCGGACCTGCGATCCAGCGCAGCGGCCCCGGCATTTCGACCGGGATCTTGCGCGCGCCCGGCCACATCGCCGGCTCGACCGGGTTGCACGAAAACAGGTGCAATATGTCGGTCAGCAGCAATTCCTGATGCTGCTCCTCATGGTGACAGCCCAGCTCCACCAGCGCCAACGCCGCCTGCGGAAGGTCGGGCAGTGCCGCGACCAGCGCCGCATCCACCGCTGCGCGATAGTCCAGCACCTCGGCCAGCGACGGCCGCGTCACCATGCCCCGCCTCGACCGCGCATGGCGCTGCCCCTCGGCCTCGTAATAGCTGTTGAACAGAAACGGAAAGCGGTCGTCGTGCAGCCGATAGCGGTCCACGAAGTCGCGCAGCACAAAGGTCTCGAAGAACCAGGTCGTATGCGCCAGATGCCATTTGGCGGGCGAGGCATCGTCCATCGACTGCACGCTCGCATCGGCGTCGGACAGTGGCGCGACGAGTTCGGCGGAAAGCCCCCGCACTGCGCGAAACCGCGCTTCAAGCGTTGTGCAGCACGCGGCGGGCATCGCCTTCGTTCGCATTTCGTTCTCCTAACCCGAAACGCGGCGAGGGTCAAATCCTCAGCTCAGCGGTGCGCCCCCGGCGTCCACAGAACGTCGCCATCCGCCGATTGGTTCATTTCGCGCGCCAGAACAAAAAGCAGGTCCGACAAGCGGTTGAGATACGCAATCGCCTGCGGATTGATCGCAACCTGCGTCGCCGCCACGGTCGCGCTGCGCTCCGCCCGCCGCACGATCGCGCGCGCCAGATGCATCGCCGCCGCGCCCGGTGTTCCGCCGGGCAGGATAAAGCTGGTGAGCGGGGCGAGCGACTCATTGGCCGCATCGATCGCCACCTCCAGCCGCGCAACCTGCGCGTGGACGATGCGCAGGGTCATCTCGCTCGGCTCGAAATCGTCACCCGGCGTCGCCAGATCCGCGCCCAGATCGAACAGGTCGTTTTGCACCGTGGTCAGCAACCGTGCGGGATAGTCCTCTCCGATCGCGGCAATCGCCACGCCGATCGCGCTGTTCGCCTCATCGACATCGCCCATCGCCGCCAGCCGCGCGTCATGCTTGGCGACGCGCGATCCATCGACGAGGCCGGTGGTGCCATCATCGCCGGTGCGCGTATAAATCTTGTTGAGTTTTACCATCGGGCGGGGTCTCCCCCTTATTTCCCGCTCGCCATCAACAGCAACAGCGCGACGATCGCGATGGCGATGCCCTGAAACAGGATACGCTGCTGCATCGCCTTGTTCGATTTCAGCGCCGATGCGCTCGGCCCTTCGCCCGATTTGAGTTCCGCTTCGGTCGTGCGCAGGAACGCGACGATCCCCTTGATCAGGGCAAAGACGGTGGCCAGCATTGCGGCGACGAGCAGGAGGACCAGGAAGAGCTGCATATCGCTAATCTAGTCCTTTGCTGCGCCGATTCCAACCGGAACCTCGCCCCGCCGCAACGCATCCGCCAGCGCCCGCCCATCGACCCCGGTTTCGCGCAAGGCCGCCAGCGTCGGCGCGCCATGCCGTTTGGCCAGCCGCTCGCCGTCCAGCCCGGTCAGCAGCTGATGATGGTGGTAGCGCGGCACCGGCAGTCCGAGCAGTTCCTGCAGCAACCGATGGACATGCGTCGCGGCCAACAAATCCTCGCCCCGCACCACATCGGTGACGCCCTGCGCCGCATCGTCGATCGTGACGGCGAGGTGATAGGACGCCGGCGCATCCTTGCGCGCGAGGACGACATTGCCATGCGCGGCCGGGTCGGCGGCGATGGTGCCGTGGCGGCTATCCTCGAACCACAACCCATTCCTCCCCCAGCTTGCTGGGGGAGGGGGACCAGCCGCAGGCTGGTGGAGGGGCCGCCCCGCAGAGGGCGGAATTTTGCCGAGCTGTTCCCGGCGGTCTTCGACCGCCGCCCCTCCACCCCCGCTTCGCGGCGGTCCCCCTCCCCTGAGCGAGCTCAGGGGAGGAATGGACGCCAGCGCCGCTCCCACATCCAGCCGCCAGCAATGCGGCGCACTCAGATCCGGCCCAACCAGCCCCCGACACGTCCCCGGATACACCAATCCCTCCGGCCCATGCGGTGCGCTCGCGCTCGCGGCGATGTCGGCCCGCGTACAGAAACACGGATAGATCAGCCCCCGGTCGCGCAGTTCGTCCAGCGCCGCCTGATAGGCATCCAGCCGCGCCGACTGGAACAGCACCTCGCCATCCCAGTCCAGCCCCAGCCAGCGCAAATCCTCCAGGATCGTTTCGACATGCTCGGCCCGACTGCGCGTCCCGTCGATATCCTCGATCCGCAGCAGGAAGCGACCACCCCGCGCCCGCGCAAAATCATGCGCCGCGATCGCCGAAAACGCATGGCCCATGTGCAGCCTTCCCGTGGGACTGGGCGCAAAACGGGTGATGACGGTCGAAATTACGGGTTTCTCCGTTTGTTGGCGGGCACCGCTTTCATGTAGAGCGGTCGCATGTGGCTCGCCATCCTCTTGTCGGCACTCGCGATGACGCTGATCGTCGGGGTGCGTTATCTGATCGTCTCGGGCGCCTTTGCCTGGGCCACGCGCGTGCGGCATCCCGGCCTTTATGCCGGGCTCGACCGCCAGATGCGGCGCGAGCTGATGTGGAGCCTCGCCAGCGCCGCCATCTATGGCATCCCCGCCGGCGTGGTCGCCTGGGGCTGGCAGAATCTCGGCTGGACGCGGATCTACACGGACGTGTCGAGCTACCCGCTCTGGTATCTTCCGCTGTCGGTGTTCCTCTATCTCTTCGCGCACGACACCTGGTTCTACTGGACGCATCGCTGGATGCACCGGCCGCGCCTCTTCCGCATCGCGCACGCCGTGCATCATGAGAGCCGCCCGCCCACCGCCTGGGCCGCGATGAGCTTTCATCCCGTAGAGGCGCTGACCGGCGCTGTGGTCATCCCGTCACTGGTCTTCGTAATTCCGATTCATGTCGGCGCATTGGGCTTGGTGCTGGGAATCATGACCGTTATGGGTGTGACCAATCACATGGGGTGGGAAGTGTTTCCGCGGGTGATGTGGCGGGGGCCACTGGGGGCGTGGCTGATCACTGCGAGCCATCATCAGCGGCACCACGAGCAATATGGATGCAACTATGGTCTCTATTTCCGTTTCTGGGACCGGGTCTGCGGCACCGACCGGGGGATTGGTGATTTTGGAAAAGCACATGCGCGCGCGGCGGCTCGCACTGGTGGCGCTGGCCGCGCTGACCCTCCCGGCGGCTTCGCCGGTGGGCAGCTTCGACCTTGAAGTCACCGGGCTGCGCAATGCCAAGGGCGTGCTGCAAATCTGCCTGACCGCGCGCCCCGACAGCTTCCCCGACTGCAAGGACGACCCCCGCGCCGTCTCGCGCACCATTTCGGCGGCGCACCCGACGACCCGCTTCGAAGGACTGGCGACCGCCACCTACGCCGTCGCGGTGATCCACGACGCGAACAGCAACAAGAAGCTCGACACGATGATGGGCATCCCGAAAGAAGGCTTCGGCTTCAGCCGCAACCCCACCATCACCTTCGGCCCGCCCAAGTTCAAGGCAGCCTGCTTCCCGCTCGACGGCGCGACGCAGCAGGTGAAGATGCGGTATATGCTTTAGGACGGCGCCCCGTCGCCTGCCCCATGCATCCAATTCCGCAGTGCGGCGTTGCGCCCCTGAAACAGGTTCAGGAAATCACCTTCATGCGTATCCGCGTTCTTTCCGCCTTCCTCGCCGCCACCCTCGCCACGCCGGCGCTGGCGCAAGACGGTGCGCTGACGCCCGAACAGGCGGAAGCCGCGCAGGAGGGCCGCGCGCGCCTCACCATCGCGGCCGGCGGGGTGTGGCTGCCGGACTATGAGGGGTCGGACGACAATCGCTGGATCCCGGCGCCCGCCGCCAACGGCACCGTCGCGGGGATGAGCTTTACCGTGCTCGGCAACCGCGCCAGCCTCGATGTGATCCCCGATATCGTGGGCAAGGACTGGAATTTCCAGCTCGGCCCGGTCGCGGTCATCAACCTCAACCGCACCAACCGCGACGCCATCGCCGACCCGCGCGTGCGCGCGCTGGGGGAGATCGACACGGCGGTCGAGGTCGGCGGCTATGTCGGCATCGGCAAGACCGGGATCATCCACGATTTCGACACGCTGTCGGTCAGCCTCAGCTACCGCCACGACGTGACCAAGATCCATAAAAGCGGCATCTTCACCCCCTCGGTCACCTATATGACCCCGCTCAGCACCAAGGCACTGGTGTCGGTTTTCGCCTCGGCGGAGATTGTCGAGGACCGCTATGCCCGCACCTATTTCGGCGTGACCCCGGCGGGCAGCGTGCTCAGCGGCCTGCCGGCCTTCGTGCCGCAGGGCGGGCAAAAGGACATCAGCTTTGGCGGCATGTTCACCCATTCGCTCACCGGTAACCTGACCAAGGGCCTCGCGCTGGTTGCGGGCGGCACCTACAAGAAGCTGGTCGGAGACTTCGCCGACTCGCCGCTCGTTTCGATCGCCGGGACGCGGCACCAGTGGACCGCGGGTGCGGGGCTGGCGCTATCCTTCTGACATCCCCCTTGCCATCCCCTCGCCAGGCTTTAGCCTGAACGCATCGGGCAGGGGGCATTGATGGCATTTCGCGACGGACCCAGCGGTATCGGCGGCTGGCTGGCATTTTTTCTGGTTACGCTGGGGGTATTCACCCCGATCCGGCTCGCGGCCACCGCCTACAGTTTCTTCGCGGATCCGCAGATCGCCGCAGCCTATGGTGAGCGCTGGCCAGCGCTCGTCACGGCTGAACTGCTGCTGATGGCCGCAAGCGTGCTCGTCATCGCATATCTGTTGTGGCGGTTCTTCATGCGGCGGACGTGGCGCACGGTGCAGATCGCCGTGGTGGGGATTTGGGCGATCGCGGTTGGTGCGATGGTGCTCGATACGTTTATCGTCGCGCTGCTCGGCGGCATCGCAATTGATCTGTTGGTGCGGGATTCGGCCGCAGATTTTGTAAAGGCGCTCTTCTACGCAGTGCTCTGGACGACCTATCTCCTCCGCTCGACCCGCGTCGCCAACACCTATCCGCGCGAGGATGCGCCCGAGGAACTGACCGCGGTCTTCGAATAGCGCGCTGGACCTTCCCCCCGACACCCCCTACAACCCGTCCCATCCCCGGGGGAGCGCCGATCCGCGCTTGAGAGGAGGGCAGGAGCCTTCGACCCGCTGAACCTGATCCGGTTGACACCGGCGTAGGGAGTGGGCGGCTTTCACCCGAAAACCGTGCGCTCTCCGCGAATTTGGAGCGCATCATGGCCGACAATCCGCAGCATCCCGAACTGAAGGTCACCACCGGCGCGATTCGCGGATCGACGAAAATCCATGTCGGCCCCCGCAAGGTGGCGATGCGCGAAATCCACCTCGAACCCTCGTCGGGTGAGCCGCCGGTCCGCGTCTACGACACCAGCGGGCCGTACACCGACCCCAATGCCCGCATCGACATCATGGCGGGGCTTCAGGAGCTCCGCCGCGACTGGATCCGCGATCGCGGCGATGTCGAAGAAGTGACCCAGCGCGAGGTGCGCCCGGAGGATAACGGCCAGCTCGGCCCCGACCGCAGCGGCGGCGTCCAGCCCTTCCCCAATGTGCGCAAGACCGTGCTGCGCGCCAGGCTCGGCATGAATGTCAGCCAGATGCACTATGCCCGCCGCGGCATCATCACGCCCGAAATGGAATATGTCGCCACCCGCGAAAATCTCGGCCGCCAGATGCTCGCCGAATATGTCCGCGACGGCGAAAGCTGGGGCGCGGAAATCCCCGATTACGTGACGCCAGAGTTCGTCCGGGATGAGGTCGCCCGTGGCCGCGCGATCATCCCCAACAACATCAACCACCCCGAAAGCGAGCCGATGGCGATCGGCCGCAACTTCCTGGTCAAGATCAACGCCAATATCGGCAATTCCGCCGTCGCGTCGAACGTGGCGCAAGAGGT
>CAZWZP010000023.1:18199-18522 GCA_964638925.1 uncultured Stakelama sp.
CTCAGCCACGTCTCCGACGAGGTGGACAAGATGGTCTGGTCGATCCGCTGGGGCGCCGACACCGTCATGGACCTCTCCACCGGCCGCAACATCCACGACACCCGCGAATGGATTCTGCGCAACAGCCCCGTGCCGATCGGCACCGTGCCGATCTATCAGGCGCTGGAAAAGGTCGGCGGCATCGCCGAAGACCTCACCTGGGAAATCTTCCGCGACACGCTGATCGAACAGGCGGAGCAGGGCGTCGACTATTTCACCATCCACGCCGGCGTGCGCCTGCCCTACATCCCGATGACCGCCAAGCGCGTCACCGGCATCGTTTC
>CAZWZP010000023.1:18532-26655 GCA_964638925.1 uncultured Stakelama sp.
ACGCGGCGGTTCGATCATGGCCAAATGGTGCCTCGCCCACCATCGCGAAAGCTTCCTCTACGAGAAGTTCGATGAGATTACCGAGATCTGCAAAGCCTATGACATCGCCTACAGCCTCGGCGACGGCCTGCGCCCCGGCTCGATCGCCGACGCCAATGACGAGGCGCAGTTCGCCGAACTCTATACGCTCGGCGAACTGACCAAGCGCGCCTGGGAACAGGATGTTCAGGTGATGATCGAAGGCCCCGGCCATGTGCCGATGCACAAGATCAAGGAGAATATGGACAAGCAGCTGCAGGCGTGCGGCGAAGCCCCCTTCTACACGCTCGGGCCGCTCACCACCGACATCGCGCCCGGCTATGACCATATCACCAGCGGCATCGGCGCCGCGATGATCGGTTGGTACGGCACCGCGATGCTCTGCTACGTCACGCCCAAGGAGCATCTCGGCCTCCCCGACCGCGACGACGTCAAGGTCGGCGTAGTGACCTACAAACTCGCCGCCCACGCGGCGGATTTGGCGAAAGGCCACCCCGCCGCCAAGGTCCGCGACGACGCCCTCAGCCGCGCCCGCTTCGAATTCCGCTGGCGCGACCAGTTCAACCTGTCGTTGGACCCGGATACGGCCGAACAGTACCACGACCAGACGCTACCGGCGGAAGGCGCCAAGACCGCCCATTTCTGCTCGATGTGCGGGCCGAAATTTTGCTCGATGAAGATCACGCAGGAAGTGCGGGATTTTGCGGCGAAGCAGAATCAGGGGGCGGATGCGTTTATCGCGGCGCAGCCGGTCGATGCCGCTGAAGCGGAGGAGGGCATGGCGCAGATGAGCCGCGTCTATGACGAAATGGGGCGCGAGCTTTATCTGGGGAGCGGCGGGCGCGAGCACAATTGATGCCTACCCACTAGACCGCTCCAGTTGCAAAATATAGGCTCCGCAACCGCATTGGGGGGCAGTATATGATTGTGCGGCAGGTTGTGGCTCAGGGGCATCTTGGCAGCGTCACGATCGCTGCCGAAATGCAGGCCGCAATTGGGCAGATTGCGTTCGACCGGCTCGATGTGGCTGTTGCGTATGCGACGCGAGCGGGCTTGGAAGCGCTGCGCGTAGCGATCGGTGACTGGCCCGTCGCAACACGCTGGGTGGTCGGCCTCGACGACGCGATCACGCAACCCGAGGCAATAGATGAACTCACTGCTCTTCCAGGAGCTACACTCCGCCTCGCCTCTCTGGCACCGGAGGGGCGACGCTTCCACCCGAAACTATATTGCCTATGGTCTTCAACCGATCCCACCGTGTGTCTGGCGGTGATCGGATCGGCCAATATGACGCTGCACGGTCTGAACAGAAATGGTGAGGTCGGAGCGATTCTAGTGGCAGAGAATGTCGCTGAGGCCGAAATGCTCAAAGCTTCATGGGGTCAGATGAATGCGCTCGGCCGTGATTTGAACGACTGGGACCTCAACGACTACCGTGAGGCACACGCCCGAGCTAGGAGGGCCCGCAAGCGGATGGCAAAGATTGGTGCCGTCCCGGCAGACCCAGAGGGCGAGGAGGAGATGGGTGACCTTCCTGTTTTCGATGGAGACCCAGCACGCGCTTCTGTTGCGTGGACGGAAGGAGCAACACCAAGCGCGGGCGGGAGGGATCTGGAATTTCCTCGCCCTATGATGCCGTTTTTCCACCTGACACACTCGCCCAGCACGAAGCGATTTCGTATGAAGAACGGTCAGATTTTTCCCCTGACGTTCACAATGCGAACGGACAACCAAATGTGGCGCCTGCTGTTTAGTCGAGATGCCATATTTGCTGGGATTGGCCGCCAAAGCTTACGGCCCGTTTCATATGATAGTAATCGTTCTGACCTTGCGATTGTTTTTTCTAGAACCGTAGGTGATGCCGACTATGATATTGACCTTATCGTCATTGACAGTCCCGCACATGCGGCATTGCTTGCCCGCTCACAAGCGGTAGGTATTTTAGAGCGAACAAGAAATCCTGGAGGCCGTCACTATGGTTATTACTAGCTGCGAATGATGCAGGGCGAAGCTCCCGCTTTGGCAAGGCGCTCAGCTGCAAGTTCGACATAGTCGATGCGCTGCTCCTTGAAGAGGTGAACCTCCTCGTTTCGTTCAATTCCAATGAAGCACCGTTTTTCTAGTGCCGCTGCTACGAGGAAGCTGCCGCTGCCAAACGCATTATCGAGAACGACATCGCCTTCGTTGGAGTAAGTGCGGATGAGATAGCGACCGAGTTCAACCGGCTTTTGCGTCGGATGCCAGACCGTTCGCTCGGCCTCACTCTCTGCAGTCTTGAAATATACTATATCCGCTGGGTAACGTTCCCCGTCACTGCGAATATGTGCAGGCTCAAAATCTCCATACGATCCTGACAGTTGGTTTTTTCGTACACCCTTGTCGTACGGTTTTCCTGCGCGCATTTGGGGGTTGTAGGTTGGCGGCTTCGGATAGAAGACGCAAATATCCTCATGCTTCCGCAGAGGTTGTTTCTTTGCGTTTAAGAAGTTGGTCGGCTTGGATTTTTCCCAAACGATCTTGTATTTAAACCAAGCCTCATTGGACAAGATAAGTTTGGCGGTGAAAATGCCTTGTGCTGTCAGTACGACAGCACCGTTCGGCTTTAGCACCCGCCGATACTCAGCCCAAAGCCGGTCAAGATCAATGACTGAATCCCAGCGGTTTTGTGTGGTGCCATACGGCAGGTCGCACAAAATCAGGTTCACGCTGCCAGACGGAATCGTCGGCAAAATCTCTAGGCAGTCGCCTTCATAAAGGTGGCCGCTGGGTTCGTTCGCTTCAACCGCTGCTGGAGTCCCTGCCTCATTCTTGTCAGTGATCAGCGAAAGGACCTTCAAGGTCTGCAAGATTGCCGCTGGCGGCCCGACTTCACCACTTTCCCAGCTGTGCACGTCGGAAAGCGTCGCCCCGAAATCTAAAGCTAGCTCGTCGAGTTCATAGCCAGTCTGGAGGCGCAAGGCCGAAAAGCTATTCATTGCCGCACCTCAAACCCCAGTGCCCGCGCCAAATTTTCAGGGTCGGACTTATACTCTTGAACCACCGATTTGACCGCAAACCGCGCCAAAACGGATCTATCAATCACTCTGTGCAGCGTCGGATCGACGACCTTGCGAACGGAGCTCACGAGGGCGTCGAATTCAAGCAGATCATCTTCCAGTAGCCCTGATACGATCAGTTTTGGCTTGCTCATCCTACGAATCTAAAGGATTCCGATGGAATCCTCTAGTGGATAATGTGGATAGCTACGTCCGCGTGACGGATGCCCCCGCGCCACACCCCACCCAAATCCATCCAACACGCCCCACGGTACCCTGTCCTACACGCGCACAATCGGCTTCATCCTGTCGGATGACCCAGCAAACCCCACCCGTCCGCGCGCACTGGACCCCGGCCAAGCGGAGCATCTTCCTCGCTGCGCTTGTCGAAACCGGTAACATCGCGCGGTCCGCGCGTGCTGCGGGCATGTCGCGGTCCAACGCCCACGCGCTGCGCAACCGCCTCGCCGGCACGCCGTTTGACCACGCCCGGGCCCGCGCGCTCAAGCTTCACGCCGCGCGGCTCGCCGATCCCTTCGCCCCGGATCCCCTGACCCCGCGCGTGATCCGTCCCGCACCGGTCGCCCCGGCGTCGCGCGCATGACGCCCCGCCTTCGCCTCAGCGTCGAAACCGGCCGCCCCCACCGCGCCGCAGTCGCCCCGATGCAGCGCCACTGTCGCCCCGGTGTCGCGTCTCTGTTGCGTCGCGGCCCGCTTCCGGTCGCGAACCCTTCCGTTCGGCCCGCACACCTCGCTTTTTCGTCAGCTTCGACGGCCACCGAGAATCGGGCCACCCGCCTACCAGGGCACCCTTCCGGGTGCGGATGCGGTGCGTGCGGCACGCAATTCCGTGGCGACTCGGCGCGCGCTATGGCATTCTCGGCGTGGGTCAGACGGGGGGATTCACATGCGGGGAATCGGGATCGTGGCGGCGCTGGCGCTGGCGCTGGCCGGATGCGGTGGCGAGCAGGCGGGTAATTCCAGCAGCGCGGCCGTACCCGCAGCGGCGGGTGCACCGCCGCCGGCGTGCAAGGTGCTGGAACAGCTCGACCTTGCGGCATTGCTCGGCGGCGCGCCCACGCTCACCGAACAGACCAATATCGACAATCCCCAAACCGCGCTGTCGCAATGCATCGCGCAGGCCGGGAGCCGCACCGCGAGCCTTCAGCTGCGCTATGACAAGGGCACGCCCAGCCCATCGGCGGAGCAGCGGGTGACGATGCGCGCCAGCTTCGACAACAAAGAGCTCTATTCCTTCCCCAACGGGCCAGAGGCGGAGGAGGTCGCGATCGGCGACGCTGCGCTCTGGGTCGGCGGGACGGGGCAATTGATCATCTGGCATCAGGGCGGGCGGGCGCAGTCGATCGTGACCGTCGACCTGCCCAGCGCGCGCAACCGCAAGGACGCTGAAACGCTCGGCCGCGCGCTCGTCGCCCGCTACCCCTAGGCGCGCGGCGCTGCAACATGGGGAGGGGCCGGGGTGCGATGGTGCCGCGCCCTTCGCCCCCGCCCCGCCCGGCAGCGACATCACCCCTTGATCGTCACCATCGCCACCGGCTTGTCCTTGGTCGTCGGGTTGGAGGCGTTGCCCTTGGGCGGCTTCTCCGCCTTGGGCTTGCGGACTTCGCGGTTCGACTTCTTCTGGCTCTTGGCCATGACCTGTTCCTTCACGGGCGTTGCGCCCGGGGTCGGTGTAGGCGCAGTGCGGCCCGCTGGCTTGCGAATTCGCGAAGCAGGAGCAGGTCGGGGTCAGTGCGCTGCGCGTTCGGTCAGTAAGGTTGCCTTGCCGTCCTTCCACGCGATTTCCATCGCCGGTTCCTTGGGCTTGCCCGGTGCGAAGAGTTCGTAAATGGTCCGCCCGTCCTCGACCTGACGGCTCTCGATCACTCGCTCGGGGGTAAAGGCGTCGGCGGTCGCGGCGGCGGCGGCGCGGACCGGGGCAGGGGCGTCCGCCCAGCCAATGTCGCGCTGTACCTCAACCGCCTTCAACGAACCGTCGGGCAGCACCAGCATGTCGATCTCGACCTCTGAGCCATCCGGCCGCGTGCCCTCGACATCATAATATGTCCGCCCGTCGCGGTCCTTGCGCTCGGCCTCCGCGATCTTCATCCCCGGCACCGTCGCCTCGGCGAGCTCGGCGACGCCAGCGGGCAGCTCCGCCGCCGCGACATTGCTGATCACCGCCTCCGGACCTTCGGGCAGCGTGCCATTGGCCGGGGCCGCGTCGTTTCCGCCGGACGAGCAGGCAGCGAGCGCAAGAAGGGGAAGGGCGAGGAAGCGCATGGCGAAACTCCGGGATGGGTTACCGGTGTCATCGTGCGCCCGGACGCGCGCCGACGCAAGCCGCCGGCGCGCGTGGGGGTGATCTATCAGCGGCTATTTTCCATCCGCGCGTCGTCGGCGTCGTCGATCGCGTCGGCCTTGGCCTCGCCCGCATCGCGGACATTGTCGGCCTGCTGCTCCAGTGCCTCTTCCATCGTTTCATTGGGGGCCATGTCGGCCTGGTCCTCGAGGTTGTCGGCCATTGCCTCGGCATTGGCCTCGACATTGTCCGCCGCGCGGTCATCGGCATCGCCGCCGCACGCCGCCAGCGCGAGCAGCCCGGCCCCGGCCAGCGCGGCCTTGAACATCGATTTCATGCAAATTCCTCCTTTTGATGCCGCGCATCAATGAGCGGGAGGCGAGGGGGTTCCACGGAAACCGCAGACGCGGCCCCGCAACCTTCAGTTCGGATTGGGGAAAATGGTGCTGCCGGTGAGGATTGAACTCACGACCTCAGCCTTACCAAGGATGCGCTCTACCACTGAGCTACGGCAGCACTCGGCGCGGGCGGAAGGTCCGTTCCACGCTGGGAGGCGGCCCTTTCGCGCGGGAGCGGGCCATTGTCAAGGCGCAGCGACCCGGTTTATCGGCAATGCGGCAAATGCCTGCACCGCTGGCCGGTTTCCCGCTGATCACGGGAGGCATGACAATCGCTACCGAAACGGAGGGGTCGGATTGCTCCTACCTCAAACGCTGATACACTGATACGGTCGGTAAGGCATTGAGGGAGAACGACGCATGATGAAGTCTTCCATGTTCCTTGTTGCGATGGCCATCGCGCTTGGTGCCGCAGGGCCCGCTGCGGCGCAGATCGGCGGGGGCGGCGGATGCGCCTCCACCACGAGCGCGCAAATCATCGACTTGGGCGGCGGCGTGGTCAAAACGATCGAACCCGACGGTCGTTACGTCGTCACCTGGACATATACCGATCCGCAAACCGGGGATACGAACACCGTCGTCATCGAAACCGGCGTCATCCCGTTGCCGGAAGCAGAGGTGAACTGCTGATCCGTTGTGAAGGGGCACCGCATCTACAGGTGCCCAACCGGGACCGGGCCACCATTGCCAGACCCGATATACCGGTTCTAGAAATCCAACGATGACCGACGCCGACAAAAAGGCCCGCCTCGCCGCCGCGCTCCGCGAAAATCTGCGCAAGCGCAAGGCCCGCGCGCGGGCGGCAGCGGAGCATGAAACCTCGCCGCCGGTCGCAACGCCGCACGCGTCCGACTCGGCGGACTAACCGCTGCAGCTCAGGCCTTCATGATGAAGGCGTTGAGCTTGTTCCCGTCCGGATCGCGGAAATAGGCGGCGTAAAAGGTGTCGCCGCGCGGCCCCGGCGCGCCTTCGCAGCTCCCGCCATGTTCCAGCGCGATGGCGTGGAGCCGGTCGACCTGCGCTTCGTCCTTCGCCTCGAACGCGACCATCACGCCATTGCCGACGCTCGCAGCATTACCGTCGAACGGCTTCATCAACGCGACCCCGGCACCGCCGCCCGGCGTGCCCCAGGCAATCGCGCCGTCCCATTCCATCATCCGCGCGGTGCCCAGCTCGGCCGCGATCGCATCATAAAATGCCGCCCCGCACGTGAGGTCGTTGGTCCCCAGGGTCACATAGCCGATCATATCGTCCTCCCGAATCGTTACGGATAGAACATATTGTGAACATGGGCCCGGAGCAAGCCGTGTTCAGCGCGCCGCGATCGGCCGACACTTGGCGTCGAGCCACGCCCGCTCGTCCGGCGACAGCTGCGGGCCCAGGATCTCCAGCACGCGCGCATGATAGGCATCGAGCCAGCGGCGCTCGTCCTCGGTCAACAGGCCCGGCTCGATCAGGCTGCGCTCGATCGGGCAGAAGGTCAGCGTCTCGCACCCCAGCCTCACCGATTCGGCGCCGGGAATGTCCTTCTCGACCACCAGCACCAGATTCTCGATCCGGATGCCGAATTCGCCCGCTTTATAGTAACCCGGCTCGTTCGACAGGAACATGCCCGCACGCAGCGGCTCCGCAGGGCCACCGCCGGGGTAATTGGGCGCGGCAATCCGCTGCGGCCCTTCATGCACCGACAGGTACGCGCCGACGCCATGCCCAGTGCCATGGCCATAGTCGCAGCCGACCTCCCACAGCGGGCGGCGGGCAAACGCGTCGATCTGGCCGCCGGTCGTCCCCGCCGGGAACACCGCCGTGGCGATGGCGATATGGCCCTTGAGCACGCGGGTGAAGCGGTCGCGCATCTCCTGCGTCGGCTCGCCCACCGGGATCACGCGGGTGACGTCGGTGGTGCCGTCTTCATACTGCCCGCCCGAATCGACGAGGTAGAGATGGCCCTGCTCGATCGGCAGACTCGACTCCTCGGTCACCTTGTAATGCGGGATCGCGCCATTGGGACCGGTGCCCGAAATCGTGTCGAAGCTCAGGTCGCGCAGCACGCCCGTTTCCTCGCGAAACGCCTGGAGCCGCGCGGCGGCGGACCATTCGGTCACCCCCCCCTTGGGCATCTCCGCCTCGGCCCATTTCAGGAAACGCGCAAGCGCCGCGCCGTCGCGTGCCTGCGCCGACTTGTGCCCGGAAATCTCCACCTCGTTCTTGATCGCCTTGGCCAGTACGACCGGATCGCGCGTCGCCAGGATCGTCGCCCCGCCCGCGTCGAGCGCGTCAAAGATCGCCGCGACCGACCCCGCCGGGTCGGCGGCAACCCGCTTGCCCGCAAACTGCTCCAGCGCCGGG
>CAZWZP010000024.1:0-26559 GCA_964638925.1 uncultured Stakelama sp.
CTGAGCTTGCTCAGGGGAGGGGGACCGCCCGCGCAGCGGGTGGTGGAGGGGCGGCCGCGCAGACGGCCGTAAGCATCTCGGCAAAATTCCGCCCTCTGCGGGGCGGCCCCTCCGTCAGCTTCGCCGCCACCTCCCCTGCGGGGCAGGGGAGGATTTGAGCGTGGCTACGAGGGGCTTACCCCTCATCCTCGCCAACACTTCGCCCCGCCTTCAGCGCCTCATGCCGGTCGATCGACTTCTGGATATGCCGCCGCGCCGCGCGCCGTGCCGCCGCGGGATCGCCCGCCGCGATCGCGGCATAGATCGCCTCGTGATCGCGGTTGATCATCCGGGCATAGCGCTGATGCTTTTTCGGGTCGTTGCCCTGCAGAGCCAGCTTGCGTGAGGGCACCAGCCGCACGCCGAGAAACTGGGTAAAGCGCACGAAATAGGCGTTGCCCGTCGCGCGCGCGATGGCCGCGTGGAACGCCGCGTCGGCGGCGACCGACCCCTCCGCCTCGGTGCTCGCATCCATCGCCGCCAGCGCAGCGCGGATATCCTCAAGGTCAGTGTCGGTGCGGCGCTGGGCGGCAAGATCGGCCATCTCCGCCTCGAACCCCATGCGCATTTCGAGCAGACGCAGCACATCGTCGATCGCGCTGACCTCGTCCGGCGTCACCTGGAACGCGCGATATTGCGCACCCTCGGCGACATAGGCCCCCGACCCGCGCCGCGACACGAGCAGCCCGCGCGCGGCGAGCCGCGAATAGGCTTCGCGCACCACGGTCCGGCTGACCCCGAAACTCTCGGTAATCGCCTTTTCGGTCGGGAAGCGTGAGCCCGGCGGCATCTCTCCGCGTTCGATCTGTTCCTCGAACCGCTGGACGAGATCGTCGGCCAGCGATGCCGCTTTGGTCACTGTCATCGCCGGACGGATAGCATTGCCCGGATGAGGCTGGCTAGGGTTTGAAATCAGGATGCTGCTGCTGGACATAGGCGTGCCAATCGGGTTCGCGCTTGAAATCGGGACCGCCGCTCCACGCCGCGCCGGCATAATAGACAAAGGGTTTGCCGGGGGTGACCCGGACGAGGATCAGGTAATTGTCGGCATCCTCGGCAAAGCCGACGAATGCCGCCGGATCGACCATCACCGCCCCCGCCATCGCGCCTTTATCCGGCGTCTCCGGCCCCCACCAGACCAGCCGCGCGCGCTCCGTATCCTTGGTCACCTTGCCCAACGCGGCGCCGGTCGGCCGTTTCGACAGGCCGATCGCGACGGTCAGCGGCTCGGCACTGCTCGACGTGATCGTCGATGTCATGCGGATGAAGTTGGTCCCCGGCACCAGCGCGAACTGGCGGGTTTCGGCGACATTGCGCGCGGTATCGACCGGCCAGGCGGGATAATCGACGCTGAACGCTGCACGCTCCGGCCCGGCGCTGACGATGCGCGGGTTCACATAGTTGCGCGACGTCCACAGCTTGTTGTCGTGCCAGATGCCAAGGCCCCCGACCCCGCGCCCGTTGCCGACATTATAGAAATCGACGCCCTCGCCCTGATCCTGATGCTGGTCGCCGGTGCGCAGCTGGCGGTCCATGAACGGCCAGCGCACCCGCTTGCCCCAGGCGTCGATGCCGGAGGAGGAGGGCGGCTCGGCGGCCTCAAGCGGGCGCCCATAAATGCGAAAGGCGATGCGGTCGTTCTCGAACAACAGGTCGCCAAAGCGATACTCGGCGATCGACACGGCGGCGCGCGCCGTCTGCTCTTGTGCACTGGCACGGCGCAGCGGCTGGTGTTGCTGCGCCACCGCCGCGCCCACAACCAGCAGCGACAGCGCGGCGGCGCTCAACGACGCCGGGGGCATTGGCAGTTTCCGCATCGCATCCTCTCGACTTCGCTACTTAGTTGTGTGACAACCTTATTGACAGCCATTCGTCAATTGGAAAGATTATGGCACCGGTGTCAACTGCGATCGTGCACCGGACCAATCAGGAGAGGGGCTGCAACCTGCCGGTTCAGCGGGATGCCCGGAAGGAAATGAGATGTCGTTGATTGTGCTTGCCCTTGCCGGAGCGGTTTCCGCTGCGCCCGTCCCCGTCGATCGCCGCGCCGATGCGCCGGCGGGGCCGGTCTATGCCGACAGCGTCGCGCCGATGGACGCCACCGTCACCACCCGGCTGATGCCTCAGGTCGAGGCGCTGGTCGAACAATTGCTGCGCGACGGTACGGCGACCAAAATCGACGGCGTGGCAGTGTTCGGCGGCAGTGACCGCTTTCTGCCCGGCAAGATCGCCGCGACGATGGCGCACCGCATTGTCGCGCTCGACCCCAACGACCCCCGGCTCGACCAGCGGCTGCGCGAATTCGCCGACATGGCCGACCTCACCCTCGCCAACGACAACGAGAGCTGGGGACTCTACTACTATATCAACGCGCTGCACGACCTGCACGCGCGCGGGCTACTCGACCGCGCGGTGCGTCCGGCGACGCTCGCCACGCTCAAGCAACGCCTCGACTGGCGGCGTTTTGTCCGGCCCGACCTTAGCCTCATCAACCTGCCCAACAACTATTATGGCGTCGCCTTCTCGATCGCGCGCTTCCGGCATTTGCTCGGTTGGGAGGACGCGTCGGCGGGCGACCAGCTGCTCGCGCGGATGATCGACCATTATCGCAAATATTCGGGCGAGTACGGCTTTGCCGACGAGACCGAGGGGAAGGGGCGGTTCGACCGCTACTCGGTGCTGCTGATCGGCGAGATCGCGCACCGCCTGCTCGAAACCGGGATGACGCCGAGCGACGAGGTCAAGGCGTGGCTGCGCAAGTCGGTCGACCTGTTGCTCCCGCGCTTCAACCTGCATGGCGAAGGGTTCGAATATGGCCGCAGCATCGGCACCTATGGCGACACCGCCTTTCTCGAAGTGCTGACCGCCGCCGCGTTGCTCAAGGTGATGACCCCGGTCGAGGAGCGCATGGCCTATGCCTTTTCCAGCCGGGTCACGGCGCGTTACATGGATCTCTGGAGCGATCCGGTCAGCGGGTCGGTCGACCTGTGGGGCCGCACCGCCTGGGGGCAGGGGCGGCGCACCGACGTCTATCGCGGCGAGGGCCGCATCTTGGGTGAGAATTTCAGCCTCGCGCGCCAGCATATCTACACCAATGCGATCTGGAACCGGCTCGGCTATCGCGGTCAGGCGCCCGATCCGGGGTTCGCGCGCTGGCTCGACACGCTGCCGCGCTCGACCATGACCTGGTTCGCGCGCGGCGTGCATGATCGCGGGCTGGTGACGATCCGCGATGGGAAGCGGATGATTTCGCTGCCCATCATCAACGGGGCGGAGGGGCAGCATATGAACAACCCCTATTTCCCGATTCCCTTCTCGCCCGGCCTGCTCGCCGGGTCGGCCGACGCGATCTTCCCGCAGCTGCTGCCGCGGATCACTTTGGCCAATGGCGACGTGCTGATGCCGCTGGCCTTCTTCAAGGATGTGCGCGTCACAAGGCGCGGCGCAGTGACCGAAATTAGCTGGCACCAGACCGCGCTTGATCGGATGGGCGGCAATGACGCGCAGCTCGACGCGCGGGTGTCGATCGAGACACGCTACCGCTTTTCGCCCGGCAAGATCGAACGGCGTGACCGCATCGTTCCGGCAGATGGCGTGCGGATCGCGCGGATCGACATGGAGTTTGCAAGCTTCTCCGGTGTGCCGGTGCAGCGGGCCGGCGCGGTAGCGTTCGCGCGCGGCGCGGTGAAGCATTTCGCCGCGACCGGCTATGGTGCGTGCGACGCGCAGCCAGCGACCGATCCGGTCTATCGCGCGCCCACCGGCCCCTTCGCAACGGTCATCAAATGCGCGCGCGTCGGTGAGGACATGCCGTTGGGAACGGTCGAAGCACACTGGGCTTTGTCATACAACTAAGACGAACGGATAGTTGACGGCCATCACGCAAGTTGTCATACACATCGCATACCGGAGCACCCGGCACATGAACACGCGCAACACCGATTCGACCGCCGCCGTCCCGAACAGCGGTACGCACGCTCCCTTCGGCTTCCGGGTCCGCCCGTGAGCCCGCATCAACTCGGCTGGGCCATCCCTCTCTCGGTCCTTGCCATCGCCGCCGCCGTGGGGTTTTCGCCCCCGGCGGCGGCCTTTTCATCCGCGCCGCGCTGCACCGGAGTCGAGGGCTATGCCGCCGCGTTCGACGGACGTCGCACCTTCACGCTGCGCCCGTCCGAGTTGACCGCAATCAAGGCGGCACTTGCGACTGACACAAAGGCCCAGGCTGCGCTCGCGGATCTGGTCAAGCGCGCGGATGCGGCGCTGGCGCGCAAGCCGGGCAGCGTGCTCGACAAGCGCACGATCCCGCCGTCGAACGATCGCAAGGACTATATCAGCCTAGCGCCTTATTGGTGGCCAGATCCGGCCAATCCCGCCGGCCCCTATGTCCGCCGCGATGGCGAGTTCAACCCGGAGCGCAATACCGACCGCTTCGACCGTACCGCGCTCAGCCGGATGGCGAGCGACGCGGACCTGCTGGGCCTCGCCTATTATTATACCGGCGACCGCCGCTACGCCGACAAGCTCGCCGCGATCGTCCGCGCCTGGTTCCTCGATCCGGCAACGGCGATGAACCCCAACATGAACTATGCGCAGATGGTGCCGGGCCGTTCGAACGGGCGGCCCGAAGGCGTGCTGGATACCAGCGCGTTCATCGCGGTGATCGACGCGGTTGGCCTTGCTGCACCCTCGGGCGCGCTGCCGGCGGACGAGGTCAAGGCGCTGGAAGGCTGGTTCTCGCGTTATCTCGACTGGATGCTGTCCAGCCCCAACGGGAAGGGCGAGGGCGCGAAGAACAATAATCACGGCATCTGGTACGATGCGCAGGTCAGCCGCTTCGCGCTGTTCGCCCGCCGCCCTGACCTCGCCCGCAAGGTGGTTGCCGGCTTCCCGAAGAAGCGGATCGAGCGCCAGATGGAACCCGGCGGTGCGCTGCCTGACGAACTCACCCGCACGCGCAGCGCGCATTATTCGATCTACGCGATCGAACCTGCGTATCACGTCGCCGACAGCGCCGCGTGCCTTGGTGTCGATCTCTACAGCTGGACCGACGGCAAGGGCCGCTCGCTCCGCGCCGCCACCGACTTCATCGCGGCCTATCGCGGGCGCGCAGAGGCGTGGCCGTACAAGGAGATGAAGTGGCCGGCCGAGGCACTCGACGCGCTGCTGATTCGCGCGGACGTGGCGTGGCCGGGGGTGTGGGAGCGGCGGGGTGAAGGCGATGTGGTGCTGCGGTATCGGGTGCCGAACTAACCCAACGCATTCCCCTCCCTGAAAGGGAGGGGCTAGGGGAGGGTGTAGCGGCGGGCGAGGCTCGATACCTCGACCGTCGCTGTTTTGCGAGGCGGTGAGCGTCGCTGGGGCGCGCAGACGCGCGCCCCTCCCCCGCCCCCTCCCGTTCCGGGAGGGGAGTGATCGCGTCAACGCCCCCGTCGCGCGTCCCACCACGCCAGGCGCTCGGCGATGCGTTTCTCCGTCCCCCGGTCGGTCGGGGTGTAGAAGGTCTGCGGCGTCATCTCCTCGGGCCAGTAATTCGCGCCGCTGAACCCATCCTGCGCATCATGGTCATAGGCATAGCCCTTGCCATAGCCGATCTCCTTCATCAGCTTGGTCGGCGCGTTGAGGATATTCTGCGGCGGCATCAGCGATCCCGTCTCCTTCGCGCTCTTCCACGCCGCCTTCATCGCCTTATACGCCGCATTAGACTTGGGTGCGGTCGCGCAATAGAGGCACGCCTGCACGATCGCCAGTTCGCCCTCGGGCGATCCCAGAAACTCGTAGCTGTCCTTCGCGGCGAGGCACTGGACCAGCGCCTGCGGGTCGGCGAGCCCGATATCCTCGCTCGCAAAGCGCACCAGCCGGCGCAGCACGTAGAGCGGCTCCTCACCCGCCACCAGCATCCGCGCGAGATAATAGAGCGCCGCCTGCGGATCGCTCCCGCGCAGCGATTTGTGCAGCGCGGAGATAAGGTTGTAATGCCCCTCGCGGTCCTTGTCGTACACCGCGACCCGGCGCTGCAGGAACGCCGACAGCCCCGCCGGATCGAGCGGCGCGTCGAAGTTGACCGAGTAGAGCGTCTCCGCCTGATTGAGCAGAAACCGCCCATCGCCATCCGCACTCGCCACCAGCGCATCGCGCGCTTCGGGGGTGAGCGGGAGGGGGCGGCCCTCGATCGCCTCGGCCCGATCGAGCAACTGGCTCAGCGCCGGATGATCCAGCCGGCGCAGGATCAGCACCTGCGCCCGGCTGAGCAATGCGGCGTTAAGCTCGAACGACGGATTCTCGGTCGTCGCGCCGACCAGCGTCACCGTGCCATCCTCGACAAACGGCAGAAACCCGTCCTGCTGCGCGCGGTTGAAGCGGTGGATCTCGTCCACGAACAACAAGGTGCGCTGTCCGATCCGGGCATGGTCCTTCGCCTCAGCGAACACCTTCTTCAGATCCGCGACGCCCGAGAACACCGCGCTGATCGCGACGAAGCGTAAGCCGACCGCATCGGCGAGCAGCCGCGCCGTCGTCGTCTTGCCCGTCCCCGGCGGCCCCCACAGGATGATCGACGACAGCTTCCCCGCCGCCACCATCCGCCCGATCGCGCCCTCCGGCCCGGTCAAATGCTCCTGGCCGACCACTTCGTCCAGCCGCGCCGGACGCAGCCGATCGGCCAGCGGCGCGGAGGCGGAGACGTCGGAAGGGGCGGCGGCGGCGGTCCCGCCGAACAGATCGGTCATGCGGAACGATATAGGAACTTCGCCCAGAGTCGCGAAGGGGCTTGTCAAAATGCATTCAAGATATATCTTAAGAGCATCAAGACTCGAATATGAAGGATATAGAATGTTTCGAGGACATCATCGCGGCTTCGGGCCGCACGGCATCCACGCCAGCCGCGGTCGCCGCCAATGGGGGCCGTTCACGGTCGAATGGGATATCAATGCCGAGGCAATGGGCGGACGCGGTCGCGGCGGCGGGCGTCGCCGCATGTTCACCGGCGACGAACTCCGCCTCGTCCTGCTCGCCCTGATCGCCGATCAGCCGCGCCACGGCTACGAACTGATCCGCGAGATCGAGGAGCGCACTGGCGGCGCCTATGCGCCCAGCCCGGGCGTGGTCTATCCGACGCTCACCCTGCTGGCCGACATGGATCATATCGCCGAACAGGCAGCGGAGGGCGCGAAGAAGCTCTACGCGATCACCCCCACCGGTCAGGCACATCTTGAGGAAAACGCCGAACAGGTGACGCTGCTGATGGGCCGCCTCGCCGAACTCGGCAACCAGCGCGAACAGAGCGGGCGCAGCCCGGTCCGCCGCGCGATGGGCAACCTCAAAATGGCGGTGATGCAGCGGCTGAACGACGGCGAGGCCGATCAGGAGACGGTTGATGCGATCGTCGACATCATCGACGCAGCTGCGCGCAAGGTGGAGCGGCTGTGATGACCGTGACCGCAACCGGCTTCGCGCCGACCGACAAGGCGTCGCGCTACCTGCAACAGCTGTGCAAGCATTGGGAGCATAACCTCAAGGTCGACTATACCGCCGACCACGGCACGATCGTGTTCCCGAAGGACGCGCGCGGCACGAACTGGCCCGGCGACGGGCTGGTCACGCTCGACGCCAAGCCCGAGGGGCTGGCAATTCGCATCGACGCGAGCGCGTCTGAGCAGGTCGAGGGGCTAAAAGGGGCGGTCGAACGCCATATCGACCGCTTTGCGTTTCGCGAGGAAGGATTGAAGTATGAATGGTCAAACATGGCAGATTAAATCGGATCTGGACCAATGTTTATCCGGATTGGATTTACTAACATTCATGTAGAGCACATATTCATTTCGGGTGGTTCGTGCCAGTCGCGTAGTATCTCCATGCCGATATTCGGCGTTCAACAGGAGATATGCTATGGAAGCGAAAGTCGGTCTTCCCGAATTTGACGCGGACGTAATCAATCAGGCGCTGGAGGCGGCGCAGCGTCACGGTGAGGCGCTGCGCGCCACCACCATCAGCCATGATACGCCGCTCGCCGATGGCGCGCTCAAGGTCAGCGCCCAGTGCATCAGCGTGACGGTGACCAACGGCCAGGTCTGTCTCAACCTGCCGCTCGGTATCGGCAGCGTTTGCCTGCCCGTGCCGTCCTGGATTCCCAATGGTACGGCGGCACAGGCCTGTCTCGATATCTGCACCAAATGGGGCATTCCATGCGGAGTCGAGGTGACCGTATCGGTCGCCGGACAGCAGATTATCCAGAAGGGGTTTGGCTGCAGCTGCTGAACCTGGCAGGGCGTCGCGTAGTTCACGCGGCGCCCTTGCTATGTGGCCGCGTGCCCCGCCATCACCTCAAGATACGCATCCAGCACCGCCTGATTGACCTGCGGCCACACCTGCGCCTGCATCCGCTTATGCCCGAGCGCGCCAAACCGTGCCCGCATCTCCGCGTCGCGCGCCAGCCGCTCGATCGCATCGGCATAGGCGGTCACGTCGCGCGGCGGGACCATGAAGCCGGTCTCGCCCTCGACCACCAGGTCCATCGCGCCGGTCGCGCGCGCCGCGACCACCGGCACGCCGCACGCCATCGCCTCCGACGTCACATTGCCGAACGTCTCGGTCACCGACGGGTTAAAGAACACGTCCATCGACGCGACCGCGCGGCCCAGCGCATCGCCCGATTGGAAGCCGGTGAAGATCGCCTCGGGCACCTGTCCCGCAAACCATTCCCGTGCCGGGCCTTCGCCCACGACCAGCACCTTGTGCGGCACCCCGCGCCGGGTCAGCTCGCGCGCGACTTCGGCAAAGATGTCCAGCCCCTTTTCCAGCACCAGCCGCCCAAGGAACCCGATCGCCGGCACGTCGTCGGCAATCCCCAGCCCGCGCCGCCACTCAAGGTCGCGCCGCTGCGGGTTGAACCGCGCATGATCCACCCCGCGCGACCAGATGCCGATCGGCGTGGTCACGCCCCAGCTCTTGATCAGATCGGCGATCGACTGGCCCGGCACCATCACCCGGTCCACGCGGTTGTAAAAGCGCTTGAGCCGCCGGATCAGCCACGGTTCGACAAAACCCAGCCCATAATAGCGCGGATAGGTTTCGAACCGCGTGTGCAGCGATGCGACGACGGGAATGCCTTGCTCGCGCGCCCACGCCACCGCAGCATGGCCGAGAAATTCGGGCGCGGAGACATGGACGAGGTTCGGCGCAAACGCCTCCAGATCCTCGCGCGGCGCGCGCGGCAGACCCAGCGCAACCTTATACTCGCCGCGTCCGCCGGGCATGGCAAAGGCCGGCACGCTGACCAGATCGCCCTCCGGCGCGAAGGCCGGCTTGTCCACCGTCGGCGAATAGACGCGCACCGTTACCCCAGCATCGAGCAAATGCCGCACCAGTTTGTTCAGCGCCTGGTTCGCGCCGTCGCGCACATAATTATAATTGCCGCTGAACAGCGCCACGCGAAGATCGGTCGGGTTCATCGCTGCGCCCATAGCGCTCCGATTGCGGCATTCCTATGTCGCGGGAAAGGAGTTTCCTGCATGACCGACCTGTCCGACTTCCCGATCACCCGCCGCTGGCCCGCGCAGCACCCCGATCGTATCCAGCTCTATTCGCTCAACACCCCCAATGGCGTGAAGGCGGGGATCATGCTCGAGGAAACCGGCCTGCCCTATGAGGCGCACCTGATCGACATCGGCGCGGACAACCAGAAGACGCCCGAGTTTCTGAGCCTCAATCCCAATGGCAAGATCCCCGCGATCCTCGACCCCAACGGCCCGAACGGCCGCCCGCTCGCGCTGTTCGAAAGCGGCGCGATCCTGCTCTACCTCGCCGACAAATCGGGCAAGTTCCTCGATCCGGCGCAGCGCTACGAAACGATTGGCTGGGTGATGTGGCAGATGGGCGGGCTCGGTCCGATGTTCGGCCAGCTTGGCTATTTCCACAAATTCGCGGGGCGGGAGATTGAGGACAAGCGCCCGCTCGACCGCTATGTCGCGGAATCGAAGCGGCTGCTCGGCGTGCTCGATGCGCAGCTTAATGGGCGCGACTGGATCATGGGCGACTATTCGATCGCCGACATCGCCTCGCTCGGCTGGGTCCGCAATTTGATCGGCTTTTATGAGGCGCGCGATCTCGTCGGCTTCGATGCGTTCACCAATGTCGCTGCCTGGCTGGAACGCGGCCTCGCGCGCCCGGCGGTGCAGCGGGGGCTGATGGTCACCGCGAAGGGATGACCCGGCGCAATTCATTGCGCGTTCACCCGCCGAAACGAATAGTGCATCTGTCGCCCTGAGACGGTCGGCCTGTTCCGTGTACCACACCGTTTCAGGGAGAGTTCCGATGTCCGTTCTCGCACTTTCGTTCGCCGCGCTGCTGCTGCCCGCTGCGATCCAGACCGATCGCCCATCCGGTGCGGCGACGGGCGATGAAAAGGCCAACCACAATACGGCGCGGTCAAACAAATCGACCATCGCCGCTCCGGACGGTCCCGCCGTCGAAACCGGCGATGCCACGGAAAACCACAACACCGCCCGGTCGAGCAGGAACAAGGGTGGCCGTGGCCCGGTCCCGGCCAGCGGTGGAGCGCAACCAACCACGCCTGCGCCGGAAAGCACCTCCAAGCCGCAGTGAGCGGCGCGGACCTCAACACATATTCCCTTTTCGTTCCACTCGGGTTAGGCACGCGTCATGGCCAAAGCCCAGAAGCGCTATGTCTGTCAGCAATGCGGATCGGTCTCGTCGAAATGGGCGGGGCAATGCGTTGATTGCGGCGAGTGGAACACGCTGGTCGAGGATGCCGGTGCGGTCGTGACGCCGTTTCAGGCGAAGCACAATCTGCAGGGCGGCGGGCGGATGATCCTGATGTCCGGCCTTGACGCCGACGTCCCGCTGCCCGCGCGGATGGGCACCGGTATCGCCGAACTCGACCGCGCACTTGGCGGCGGCTTTGTCGAGGCGTCGGCGACGCTGATCGGCGGCGATCCCGGCATCGGCAAGTCGACATTGCTGCTTCAGGCGGCGGCAAAGATGGCGCTGGCCGGCAAAAGCGTCGCCTATGTCTCGGGCGAAGAAGCGGCGGATCAGGTGCGGTTGCGCGCCCGCCGCCTTGGCCTTGGCAATGCCCCGGTCCAGCTCGCCTCGGCGACCAGCGTGCGCGACATTCTCACCACGCTCGGCGGCGCAAGTCCGCCCGACCTGCTCGTGATCGATTCGATCCAGACGATGCACAGCGACCTGATCGAAGGCGCCCCCGGCACGGTCAGTCAGGTGCGCGCATCGTCGCAGGAACTGATCCGCTTCGCCAAGGAACGCGGCACCGCGCTCGTGCTGGTCGGCCATGTCACCAAGGACGGCAGCCTCGCCGGGCCGCGCGTGCTCGAACATATGGTCGACACTGTACTGGCGTTCGAAGGCGAACGCAGCCACCAATATCGCATCCTGCGCGCGGTCAAGAACCGCTTCGGCGGCACCGACGAGATCGGCGTCTTCGCAATGCAGACCGAGGGGCTGACCGAAGTCGGCAACCCGTCGTCCTTGTTCCTCACCAGTCGCGACGAAAGCGTCAGTGGGACGGTGGTGTTCCCCGCGCTGGAAGGCACGCGCCCGGTGCTGGTCGAGATTCAGGCGCTGGTCGTCCGCCTCGCCTCCGGCGCGACCCCGCGCCGCGCGGTGGTCGGCTGGGACAGCGGCCGGCTGGCGATGATCCTCGCGGTGCTTGAGGCGCGCTGCGGTCTCAGCTTCGCGACCAGCGAAGTCTATCTCAACATCGCCGGCGGCTATCGCGTGCAGGATCCGGCGGCGGACATGGCGGTCGCGGCGGCGCTGATCTCCGCTTTGTCCGAACGCCCGGTGCCGACCGATATGGTCACCTTCGGCGAAATCGCGCTGTCGGGTGAGGTGCGCCCGGTCGCGCATGGCGCGCTGCGCTTGAAGGAAGCGGGCAAGCTCGGCTTCACCCGCGCGCTCGTCCCCGCCGCGCAGGGCAAGGAGGGCAGCGTTTCGCTAACCGGCTTCCGCAACCTCACCGGATTTGTCGACCATATGCTCGGGCGCTGAGCGCTTCCGTCGCCGCGCGAGCAGGTGACGTGCGGGATCGAGCACCGCCAGCACCACCATGGTCGCCACGACATCGGCGATCCAGTCGTCGAGCGCCGCCGTCCGCCCCAGCGCGGGTAGCATCTGTGTCAGCTCGATCAGCGCGCCGAACAGGGCAAAGGCAAGCAACAGGGTCAGCGCCCGCACGCGCGGATAGGCCAGCCGCGCCAGCCCGGTCAGCACGACGAATGCAATGATATGCTGCACCTTGTCCCCCGGTGCGCCCGGCAAAGCGGGCGGCTTGGGCAGCACAGCCATCACGAAGGCGAAGATCAGCGCCGCCCAGAAGGCGGCGCGGAAGAAGCGGCGAAGCAAGACCATTGCCCTTAAGGTGAGGGGGAAGCGCGGCCGGCGCAACCCGAACCCATCGAAACGCTCTTCGCGCCGCTGCTCCGGCCCGCTATGAGCACGAGACCGAGGGAGCGGGCGATGGGACTGACGGCGATCGACATTTTGGTGCTGCTGGCTGTGGGCGCGGCGGCAATCACCGGCTTCATGCGCGGCTTCGTCACCGAAGTGCTGTCGCTGATGGCGTGGCTGCTGGTCGTGGCGGCGATCCGCTTTCTCCACACCCCCGTCGCCGCCGCGCTGACCGAGCCGGTCGGGACGGTGCAGGGGGCGGCGGTACTCGCCTTCGCGCTGCTTGGCGGTGTCGCTTATTTCGGCGGTCGCGTGATCGCCAATTCGATCGGCTCGCGCACGCGGTCCGGCTTTCTCGGACCGGTCGATCGCGCACTCGGGGTCGGCTTCGGTGCGCTCAAGGGGCTGATCCTCGCCAGCCTTGCCTTCCTGCTCGTCGCGCTCGTCGTCGATACGGTCAGCGGCGGCCCGGCCCAGCGCCCCGAATGGATGACCGCCGGCCGCACCTATCCCTTGCTGAACGCCACCAGCGCCAGCATCGCCGAATTCGTCGATCGCCGCCGCCGGGGCGAACCGGTGTTCGGCAACGACACCGATGCCGACGCGCTTGCGAACGGGTCGGGAGAGGCTATCTCCGAGGAATGACCGCGCCGCTCTACAACACCCAGATTTTGCGGCTCGCTGCCAGCATCCCCCATCACGAACGCTTGGCCAACCCGATGGCGAGTGTCGAAAAGCGCTCGCCCGTGTGCGGCAGCCGGGTGACCGTCGATGTCGACCTCGGCCCGGATGGCCGAGTCGCCGCGCTCGGGATGCAGGTCCGCGCCTGCGCGCTGGGGCAAGCCTCGGCGTCGCTGATGGGCGCGCACGCGATCGGCCATACCCCTGCCGAACTCGACGCCACCCGCGCCGCGCTGACCCGCTGGCTGGCGGGGGAGGGCGACACGCCCGACTGGCCCGGCCTCGACCTGTTCGCCCCTGCACTCCCGCACAGCGCGCGCCACCCTTCGATCCGCCTCGCCTTTGAGGCGGTGGCCGAGGCTGCCGCACTTGCCAGCCGTGAAAAGGCCGCCTGATGGATCACGGTGCCGCGCACAGCTTCGTTGCCGAAAGCGCCCCGCTGCTCGGCTTCGCCCTACTGTTCGTCCTGATCTTCCGTCGCATGGGGCTCGGCGCGACGCTCGGCTATCTCGTCGCCGGCGCCCTCGTCGGCCCCCAGCTGCTCGGGCTGGTCGGCGGCGCGGAAAGCAAGATGGGCATCGCCGAATTCGGCATCGCGCTGCTGCTGTTCCTTGTCGGCCTCGAACTCAGCCCGTCGCGACTGTGGCGGATGAAGCGCGACATTTTCGGCTTCGGCCTGTTGCAGGTCGTACTCTGCGGCGTGGCGCTCAGCGTGGTGATCGGCTTCGGCGCGAATTTCTCGCTCGCCGCCGCGCTTGCGCTCGGCCTCCCGCTCGCGCTCTCCTCGACCGCGCAGGTCCTCCCGATGCTGCAGAGTGCCGGGCGGTTGCGCACCCCGTTCGGCGAGCGCGCCTTCTCGACCCTGCTGTTTCAGGACATCTCGATCGTCCCGCTGATCACGATCATCGCGATCTTGAGCCGCAATCCGGCGGATGCTGAGGGGCCGCCGGGCTGGCTGCTCGCGATCTATACCGTCGCCGCGATCACCGGGCTGGTGCTGGCCGGCCGCTATCTGCTGCGCCCGCTGTTCAAACTGATCGGCAATTGGGGCGAGCGCGAATTGTTCGTGTTCGCCGGCCTGTTCACCGTCGTCGGCGCCGCCGCGCTGATGCAGTCGATCGGCCTCTCCACCGCGCTCGGCGCGTTTGTCGCGGGCGTGATGCTCGCCGACAGCCCGTACCGGCATGAGCTTGAGGCGGATATCGAACCGTTCCGCTCGATCCTGCTCGGCCTGTTCTTCCTCTCGGTCGGCATGATGCTTGACCTGACCGCCATCGCCGAGCGTCCGGTGTTCGTGCTCGGCATGGCCGCCGCGCTGATCGCGACCAAGACGATCGTCATCACCGGCCTCGCCATGGCGTTCCGTATGCCGTGGCGTCAGGCGCTCGGCCTTGGCCTGTTGCTCAGCCAGGGCGGCGAGTTCGGCTTCGTCCTGTTCGCGCAGGCGCAGAATGCGCTGCTGATCGCGCCCGAGGCGGTCAGCGTGTTCAGCGCGGTCGTCACCCTGTCGATGGCCACCACGCCATTCCTGATGATGTTCACCCAGCGCTTCCGCGCCGATGCGGTCGAGGCGGCGGGCGAGCGCGAAGGGCCGGTGTCGGACGGGTCGAACGCGCTGATCGTGGGCTATGGCCGCTTCGGCCAGACGGTCGGCCAGATGCTGAATGCGCAGGGCATCGGCGTGACGCTGATCGACACCGATATCGAGATGATCGACATCGCCGGCCAGTTCGGGGCGAAGGTCTATTATGGCGACGGCACCCGCATCGACATGCTCCGGCAAGCCGGGGCGGGGGAGGCGCAGCTGATCCTGTTCTGCCTCGACGGCGACAAGATCGAGCCGGAACTGGTCGAGGCGGTCCACGAATCCTTCCCGAACGCATCGATCTTCGTGCGCGCCTATGACCGTCGCGCGTTGCTCAAGCTCAAGGGCGGACCCGCGACAGGCGTCGTGCGCGAAGTGCTCGAATCCGCGATCGTCATGGCGCGCAAGGCGATGGCGGCGGTCGGCGTCGATATCGAGGAAATCGAACGCACCGAAGACCTCTACCGCCGCCGCGACCGCGAACGGCTGCGCATCCAGCATGAAGCCGGCAGCCTGATCGCCGCGCGGGAGGCGATCATCGGCGATCCCGACCTCGACTGGCGCCCCGGTCGCCGCGACGCCCCCGATCCGCTGGAGCCGGGCGATATTCGGGGGAGCGAGTGCGGATGAACTGGCTGGTCCCCCTTGCCGCGCTCTCCGGCGCAATCGCGGTTGGAGCGGGCGCATTCGGCGCGCATGGGGCGGAGGGCAAGGCGGCAGAATGGCTGCGCACCGGCGCGACCTATCAGCTGATCCATGTCGTCGCCGCTTTGGTCGCGGTGCAGATGGGCGCGAAGGGGGCGGGCTGGCTGTTCGTCGCCGGGGCTGCGATCTTCGCCTTCACCCTCTACGCCATGGCGTTCGGCGCACCCCGTTGGCTCGGTGCAATCACCCCGATCGGCGGCACCGCGCTGATTATCGGCTGGCTGTGGCTGGCATGGCACGCACTACGCGGCTGAGCGTTTGCCGCCGCAAGCGGAGGTTTGCGGGCGAGGCTGAGGCCAAGGCCAAGGCTGCCGCGCTTGCCGCGACCATCACCCTGCGCCCCTATCGCTGCGACCGCTGTTTCGGCTTCCACCTCACCGGGCGGACCAAGGGCAAGCGCAGCCTGTGACGGTTTGGCCAAGCCCTACTCACCCCGTTTGTGCTGAGCTTGTCGAAGCACCGCTCCCGATCTCAACGGCGTCTGGCTACGGCCCTTCGACAAGCTCAGGGCAAACGGGGGGGGGCGATGCCAGCCTGTAGCTCGTCACGTTAACCCGCCGCCCGTAATTCCGCCGCCGCATCTCGGATCGCCGCCAGCGGCTGCGGCCGTCCCAGCAAATACCCCTGGATCAGGTCGAT
The DNA here is from genome assembly GCA_964638925.1 of uncultured Stakelama sp. Lineage (GTDB taxonomy): Bacteria > Pseudomonadota > Alphaproteobacteria > Sphingomonadales > Sphingomonadaceae > Sphingomonas. The sequence goes on from CAZWZP010000024.1 coordinate 16,073, forward strand.
CCCCAGCGCCCGCAGCACCGCCAGCTCATCCTCGCGCTCGACCCCCTCGGCGATCAACCGGCTGCCGGTATCGCGTGCGAACATCATCAGCCCGGCGGCCAGCGCGCGGCGGCCCGGGTCATGCTGGATATCCTCGATCAGGAAGCGGTCGAGCTTCACCAGATCGGGCCGCATCTGAATGATCTGCTGCAGCCCGCTATAGCCCGATCCGGCATCGTCCACCGCGATCTTCAGCCCCTCCGCCCGCAACGGCGCGAGCCGATCGAGCAGGGTGGCGACGTCCGAAACCCGATCATGCTCGGTGACTTCCAGCACCACCCGATCCAGCGGCGCACGGCGCAGGATCGCGGGCAACTCCGGCGACATCGCGGTCGCGGGGCTGGCATTGACCGACAGATAGGCATGGTCGGGCAGTTGCGACAGGCCCTGCAGCGCGCGGTCGATCGCGAACAGCTCGAACGCGACGCCCATGCCGACCTGTCCGGCCTGACCGAACCATTTGTCGGGCGAGCGATAGGGTTCAACGCTGATCCGGGCCAGCGCCTCATAGCCGGCGGGCCGCCCCTGTGAGAGGCTGAAGATCGGCTGGTAATGAATCTCCATCAGCCCGTCGGCGATGACCTGCTCGATCGCGCTGCGCGACGCCGCCGCCTCCTCGCGCGTGCCCAGGTCGCGCTCGATCTCGAACGCGGCCAGATCGGCAAAGGCGCGCATCATGCCCAGGTCGCGGGGGTTCAACGTGGGACTCGCAAAGGGACCAAGGCAGCAGAACATGCCATAGGTGCGCCCGTCCGACAGGCGGATCGGCACGCTGACATGCGCACCGATCGGCACCGCAGCGGTGATCGGCATCGCCATCGCGATCGGTTCGGCGGCGGTATCGGGGATCAGCTCGGGCAGCCGCCCCGCCAGAATATGCCGGCAATAGACATCGTCGAGCGAATGGACATCGCCAGCCTTGGCCAGATGTTCCAGGCCCGGCGCATCGACCACGCGGAACACCGAGTCATTGCCGACAAACTCGGATACATAGGCGACCTGCAGGCCCAGATGCGCGCGTACGGCTTGCAACGCGCGGGCGATGATCGCGTCCGAACTGCCAGTGCTGCTCGCCGACGAGATAATCTCGCGCAGCGCCGTTGCGCCCAGCGTCTCGCCGTCAACCGTCATCTCGCCTCCACCCCGTCGAACCCTTTTGCTAGGGAGTTCTACAGCGGGGAGTGTGAAGATTCGGTCAGCGCGCGCCCAATATCCGCGTCACCGCCCCGACCGTTACGGGGTGATAGCCCGGCTTGGCTTTCTCGAAGATCCGCTGCGCAATCGGCTCGCCCCAGCCGCCCTGCGCCTTCAGCCCGCGATAGAGCGGCGTCACCAGCAGGTTGCGCCCGACGCGGGTCAGATACTCCTCCAGCGCGGGGATCACGGGTTCATAGCGATTGGCAATCGCCAGATCGAACCACGCCGACTGGACATAGGCGTTCTGCGATTTGGTTAGCCCCAGCGTTGCGTCCAGCTCGGCCAGCCGCGCCGCGCTCTGCTGGCGCGGCAGGCCGCCCAGCAACCGCTGCCATTGCTGCGTCTGCCAGCCCGCCGTGTCGATCGCCGAAGCCGGCCCGCCGGCGTTGAACGCGGCCAACTGCGCATCGACCCTGGCCAGTGTGTCCGACTTCACCTGCACCGCGTTGGACGGCACCCCCGGCTGATACACCCAGCGGTCGAGCTGCAACTTCGCCTCCAGCGCCTTGTCGCCCTTGATCAGATGCTTGCGGATATCGACGAGGAACCCGGCGCTGGTCTGCGGCTGGAATGCGTGTCGGTCGAAATATCCGCGCAGATAGGCGTCGAACCGCTTCCGTCCGACCGTCACCTCGATCGTGCGCAGGAAAATGCTGCCCTTGAGATAATCCAGCTGCCCCGCACCTTCGCCCGGTGCGCCATGCAGCCGTGTCGACGGCGCGGCATCGCCGCCGGCGTTCTTCACGTCGCGCAGCATGCCGGCATTAGCGAGGTCGGAATAGATCGCCGCGCGCTCCGTTCCGTACAGCGCCTCCATGATCCGGGTTTCGAAATAGGTGGTGAAGCCCTCGTTCAGCCAGCCATCCGACCAGGTGGCGTTGGTGACGAGATTGCCCGACCAGCTATGCGCCAGCTCATGCGCCAGCACATCGGTGTTCGACTTGTCGCCGGTGATGATCGTCGGGGTGAAGAAGGTCAGATTGGGGTTCTCCATCCCGCCATAGGGGAAGGACGGCGGCAGCACGAGCATGTCGTAGCGACCCCAGCGATAGGGACCGTACAGCGTCTGTGCCGCGTCGATCATCTTTTCGACATCGGCAAATTCGGAGACGGCAGCGTCGATCATTCCCGCCTCGGCCCACACCCCACTGCGCGGCCCGATTTCCTTGAACTTGAGGTCCCCGATGGCGATCGCGATCAGATAGGGCGGGACCGGATTGTCCATCCTGAAGCGGAATTTCCGGCGTCCCTGCGGCGCGGGCGTGCCGGTCGCGCCGTCGAGCATCTGCGCGCTCATCACCGGCACAAAGCCCTCGGGCACCGTCACGGTTGCGGCCCAGGTCTGGCGGATGCCGGGGCTGTCCTGCGTCGGAATCCAGCTGCGGTTGTTGATCGCCTGTCCCTGGCTAAACAGGAAGGGCAGGGTCTTGCTCTGCGTCTGCTCCGGCGTCAGCCATTGCAGCGCCCGCGCGCCGGGCTTGGAGCGATAGACGATGCGGATGCGCTTCGCCTCGTTCAGTTCGATCGTCAGCGGTGCGCCGAGCTGCGGATCGCTCGGCCCGACCTTGTGCGCCAGCTTCACGCCACGTTCGTCGCTGACCACCGCGATCTCGAGGTCGAGCGTGTCGAGCACGATCTCCGTCGCGCCCTTCGCCGCCAGCACGTCGAGCGTCGCGACGCCGCCGATCGTCTTGCTCTCGAAATCGACCTTCAGGTCGAGGTCGACATGCGTGACCCGCGCTTCGGCGGGGCGGGCATAGGTCCACACATCTTTCGCCTCGGGCGTGGTGAGTACGGGCGCCACCTTGGCGGTCTGGGCGTGGGCGAGCGCGGGGGCGGCGGAGGCGAGCAGCAGGGCTGCGAGGGTCAGGATACGCATGGTCGCAACTGCTACGACCCGATTTCGTTCGGCACAAGCACGCCGCTCATGCGTTGATCGCGCAGTTCCAGAACCGAGGAGAGACGCGATGAACACCACTGTCGACAGCCCCAACCCCCTGATCGCCTCCGACCGGGTCGAAGGCACGACCGTATATGACCCCAGCGGTGAAAAGCTCGGTCATGTCGAGCGCTTCATGGTCGACAAGGTGTCGGGCAAAGCCGAATATGCCGTGATGGCGTTCGGCGGCATTCTCGGCATCGGTCACCGCCATTATCCGGTGCCGTGGCAGGCGCTGACCTATGACACCGACAAGGACGGCTATGTCGTGTCGTTCAGCCGCGAAAAGCTGGAAAACGCGCCGAATTATGACCGCGAAGGCGAGGAGCCGAACTACGACCGCGCTTATGGGCAAGAGGTCTATGCCTATTACGGCGTGCCGCATCTCTAAGATTTAGGCAGGCTCCAACGGCCGGTTTCCATCCAGCGCAGCAGTGGCTTTAGCGGCAGAATCCACACGATGCCGGTGAAGACATAGAAGACCAGCTGGATGAGAACCGGCCATTCGCCGACAATGCGCGACAGGCTGGCCACTGCGACGCACCACACGATAATCAAGGCGATGATCGCGAACGCCCCGATGGGCTTGCGCCACGACGGAGTCATGCCGCAGCCTCGCCATGCGCGGCCGCTTCGGTCACGACGCCGTGCAGCGGCATGTCCCAACTGTCGGTGGCCAGCGCCTCGACCTGCTGCACCGACCACGCGATGCCAATCCGCCACGCATCGGGCAGCCGCTCGAACACCCGGTCATAATGGCCGGCACCCTGACCCAGCCGGTTCATCGCCGCATCGAAGGCGAGGAGCGGGGCGAGAACGATATCGGGATCGCACTCCACGCCGCTATCGTCGGGCTGGCGCAACCCCAGCGGTCCATCGACGAGTCCATGCTCCGGCTCCCACGCAAAGAAGCGCACCGGCGATTCGCGGCTGGTGACATGCGGCAGGACGATCGTGCACCCCGCCTCCCGCGCGGCCCAGGCAATCGCGGTCGGATCCGCCTCGCTGCCGACGGGGACATAGGAGGAAACGGTAAGGCCAGGACCGAATCGCGCGAGCAGGGCAGGGGGCGGCTCGATCACCCCGCCGATCGTCATCGCGAACTCGTCACGCAGCGCGCGCATCCGGGCGCGCAGGGTCCGTTTGTCGTCAGCCATATTCGCGCTTCGCACCATGCGAAGCCGCAGCCTCGCTGACTAAATCCGTTGGCGGGACCACCATGGGCCGTGTGCTTGAATATCCTCTGACGCCGTTTACGTCAGGTGGGGACCATGTGCCGCAGGCCAGGACCTGAGCAGGGACAGCCCCCATGGATGATGAATCGCCTCAGGGATAATCGCTAAAGCTCGCACCGGGCAGTACCCGCCATGGCCAATTTAAGCGGGGACGCGGCTAAATTCAATGCGATTGCGTCGGATCGAATTGCGCTGCAATGTCGCGATGGCCGGGAATTACGTTGACGATCTCGACCCGCTCGTCCTTGTAACGAAAGAAAATGATATAGCCTTGCTCGGACACCGACCGGATGTCGGCGCGTAGTTCAGGTCGCCCCGTCCCGAGCGTGCCGGGAAGGCTGGCAATCCGCTCGCAGCGACGTTCCAGCTTCGTCGCGAAGTCATTCGCGACACGCAGGCTTCCGCTCTCGACGGCGATATGCCGGAGTATCGCGTTCAAATCTCTTCTGGCCGCCGGGAGATAGATCAGGCGGCGCACCTTAATAGCCCTCTGCCGCCAACTCCTGCATAGTTCGGTCAAGACTCGCGCGGAGCTCTTCGGGAGACACTTCGCCCCCCTCCGCAATCGACGCGTTCAGCGTATCGCGGAGCGCCTGCAGCTTCGTCTCGCGCTCTTCCACCAAGCGCAACCCTTCGCGCACGACCTCGCTAGCCGAGCCATAGCGACCCGATTTCACGATCTCTGCGACATAGCCTTCCCAGCGTTCACCGATCGACACGTTCATCGAACTTCTCCTTCGCCGAGCACTCTACCCCAATAACAAAAATTGCGCAATTTTCGTTATTGCTCCAGCGCCGCCGCCACCGCCTCCAGCCGGTCCGCCAGATTGTCGAGCAGCACCGGGGACACGCCCCCCGGCGGGTTGCGCTCCGCCTCATCCAGTTGGTCGGCGAGGATCAGTGCGAGGAACAGCATCGTGCGCTCGCTGCTCAGGCCACCCGAAGCGCGCACCGCAGTGTCGGCGTTCCGCTCCAGCAGTGCGCCCAGCCGTTCGAGATGCAATTCTTCGCCATCGCGACAGGCGATCGTGTGGCTGCGCCCGGCGATGGTGAGCGTGACCTGACCCATCAGTCCTCGCCCTCCTGGTCGATCAGCGCATCGAGCGCGGCGATCGCCTGCTCGACCTTGCCGCGCAGTGCCGCGTGCCGGTGTTCCAGCCGTTCGGCGTCGAAGGCGCGGCGCGCAGCCGCTGCCTCGATCCGGGAAAGCGCGCGCTCGATCCGGTCGAGCGCAGAGGGTGCCGCATCCGCCATGCGGGGTGGATAGGGAGGCTTTACCCAAGTCGCAACCCCGCCCGGTTGACGCACGCGCCCGCGCGCCCCATTGGCACGCCAACTTCGATTCGCCGGGCCGTGGCGAGACTCAACGCACCGCGCGCAGGCCCGATAGGGGATATGCCGTGACCATTTCATTCGCCGACCGCGCCAACGCCATTCGCGCCCTGTCGATGGACGCGGTGGAGGCCGCCAATTCGGGCCATCCCGGGATGCCGATGGGCATGGCCGATGTCGCGACCGTGCTGTTCAGCGATTACCTCAAATACGATCCAGCCGACCCCAAATGGGCCGACCGCGACCGCTTCGTGCTGTCGGCGGGTCACGGCTCGATGCTGATCTATTCGCTGCTGCATTTGACCGGCTATGCCCGCCCGACGCTCGACGACATCAAGAACTTCCGCAAGGTCGGCAGCCCCTGCGCCGGTCACCCCGAGAATTTCGAGCTGCCCGGCATCGAATGCACCACCGGTCCGCTGGGTCAGGGCCTCGCAATGGCGGTCGGCATGGCGCTCGCCGAACGTCACCTCAACGCGGTATTCGACGACAGCATCGTCGACCACCGTACCTGGGTGATTGCCGGCGACGGCTGCCTGATGGAGGGCATCAACCACGAAGCGATCGGCCTTGCCGGCCACCTCAAGCTTGGCCGCCTGATCGTGCTGTGGGACGACAATGACATCACCATCGACGGCAAGGTGTCGCTGTCGTCGAGCGAGAATATCCCCGCCCGCTACGAAGCGACCGGCTGGCACGTCGTCGCCTGCGACGGCCATGACCCGGCCAGCATCGCCGCCGCGTTCGACGCCGCCCTCGCCGATCCGCGCCCCTCGCTGGTCCGCTGCAAGACCGTGATCGGCAAGGGTGCCCCGAACAAGGGCGGGACGAGCAAGGTTCACGGCTCGCCGCTCGGCTCGGAAGAAGTCGCCGCCGCCCGCGAAGCGCTCGGCTGGGGCCACGCACCGTTCGACATCCCCGCCGATATCCGCGCCGCCTGGCTCGAATCCGGCCAGCGCGCCGCCGCACCCCATGCCGACTGGAAGGCACGCCTCGCCGTCCATGCCGATCGCGCCGAGTTCGAGCGCCGCATGGCCGGCGACCTGCCCGCCTTCAACCTCGATTCCTACATCGCCGACCTGCTCGCCAACCCGCCCAAGGTCGCGACGCGCAAGTCGAGCGAAATGGCGCTCGAGCCGCTGACCGAGAACCTGCCCGAACTGATCGGCGGCTCGGCCGACCTCACGGGCTCCAACAACACCAAGACCAAGGCGACCGGTCCGCTCACCGCCGAAAACTATGCCGGTCGCTATGTCTATTACGGCATCCGCGAATTCGGCATGGCTGCGGCGATGAACGGCATGGCGCTGCATGGCGGCATCATCCCCTATGGCGGCACCTTCCTCGTCTTCTCCGACTATGCCCGTGGCGCGATCCGCCTCTCGGCGCTGCAGCGTGCGCGCGTCGTCTATGTGATGACGCATGACAGCATCGGCCTTGGCGAAGACGGCCCGACCCACCAGCCGATCGAACATCTGCAGAGCCTGCGCGCGATGCCGAACCTCAACGTCTGGCGTCCTTGCGATGCGGTCGAGACGGCGGCGGCGTGGGATCTGGCGCTGCGCACCACCGACGGCCCGTCGATGCTGGTGCTGACCCGCCAGAATCTGCGCCCGCTGGTCGGCGAAACCCAGGTCGCCGATGTCGCCAAGGGTGCCTACCGCCTCCAGTCGGCACAGGCCGCGCGCAAGGTCGTGCTGCTCGCGACGGGTTCGGAGGTCGAAATCGCCGCCGATATCGCCGCCGCCCTTGAAGCGCAGGGGATCGGTGCCGATGTCGTGTCCATGCCCTGCACCGAGGCGTTCGACGCCCAGCCTGCCGCCTATCGTGCCGACCTGCTCCCCGCCGACGCGCTGATCGTGTCGATCGAGGCCGGCAGCACGTTCGGCTGGCAGCGTTACACCGGCCTCAACGGCCTCAACTTCGGCATCGACGGCTTCGGCGCGTCGGGCCCCGCCGAAGACCTGTACAAGCATTTCGGGCTGACCGCCGACGCGATCGTGCCCCAGATTATCGGACGGCTTGCCGCTTAAGGAGAGACAAATGACGAAGGTTGCGATCAACGGGTTCGGACGCATCGGACGCCTGGTGGCACGCGCCATCCTGGAGCGCCCGGACAGCGGTCTGGAACTGGTGACGATCAACGACCTGGCCGATGCCAAGTCGAACGCCTGGCTGTTCAGCCGCGACAGCGTGCACGGCAAATACCCGGGCACCGTCTCGGCCGATGGCGATGACATCATCATCGACGGCAAGCGCATCAAGGTGACCAAGGAGCGCGATCCCGCGAACCTGCCGCACGCGGCGAACGGCGTCGACCTCGTCCTCGAATGCACCGGCTTCTTCACCGACCGCGCCAGCTGCCAGAAGCATCTCGATGCAGGCGCAAAGAAGGTGCTGATCTCGGCGCCGGGCGAGGCTGTCGACCTGACCGTCGTCTATGGGGTCAATCATGACAAGCTTGAGGCGAGCCACACGATCGTCTCGAACGCATCCTGCACCACCAACTGCCTCGCCCCGGTCGCCAAGGTGCTGAACGACAGCATCGGGATCGAGCGTGGCCTGATGACCACGATCCACGCCTATACCAACGACCAGAAGATCCTCGACCAGATCCATTCGGACATGCGCCGCGCCCGCGCTGCGGCGATGAGCATGATCCCGACCACCACCGGCGCCGCCCGCGCCGTGGGTGAGGTGCTGCCCGAGCTCAAGGGCAAGCTCGACGGTTCGTCGGTGCGCGTCCCCGTGCCGGACGGCTCGCTGATTGATCTCACCTTCACGCCGAAGCGCGACACGACCAAGGAAGAGGTCAACGCGATCCTCAAGGCGGCGGCGGAAAGCGGCCCGCTGGTCGGCGTGCTCGCGTTCAGCGACGAGCCTTTGGTGTCGATCGACATCGTCCACAACCCGGCCAGCTCGACCATCGACAGCCTCGAAACCGCAGTGATCGACGGCAAGCTCGTCCGCGTCGTCAGCTGGTACGACAATGAATGGGGCTTCTCGAACCGCATGGTCGATACCGCCAGCGCGATGGCCAAGCTGGGCTGACCAAAAACTTCCCCCGCGCTTGCGGGAGCGGCTGGAGACAATCTTCCTCCCCCGGAGGGGGAGGGGGACCAGCGAAGCGGTGGAGGGGTAGTTCAACTCTTGGCGACGCCGCTTGCCGAAACTACCCCTCCGTCAGTGCTGCGCACTGCCACCTCCCCCTCCGGGGGAGGAATTGGAAATGAAGGTCGATGTGCCTCAAAGGCGGGGCGACCCGCTTTCCTACAACTGCCCCTTTCGGTTAGGGTGAATCCATGACGCAGCGTCACCCTCACCCAACCGCAACCGGCAGCGCCGACTGTAAGCCGGACACGCCCTCACACATGCGCAAAAACGTCCGTGTTGTCAGGAACGGGTATCAAAATACCCGAAAAGCCGGAGCGATCGCATGACCGGCCGGATCACAGGCATCGCCCGCCACGCCATCCCGAAAGGGCCGATGGAGACCATCGACCACGCTACCGTCACGCTCGAAGGCGGGATCGGCGGCGATTTTCGCGGCGCGATGAAGGGCAAGCCCTACAAGCGTCAGGTCAGCCTGATCGAAGCCGCCGATTGGGATGCCGCGATGGCACAGGTGGGGCATTCGCTTCCGTGGGAACAGCGCCGTGCCAATCTGCTGGTCGAAGGCTTCGACCTGCCCCAGACCCCCGGCACCCGCATCCGCATCGGCGCCGATGTCGTCCTCGAAATCACGTGCGAAACCGAACCGTGCGAGCGGATGGAGGCGCTGGCCGAGGGGCTGCGCGCCGCGCTGACCCCCGACTGGCGCGGCGGCGCGCTCACCAAAGTCATCACGCCCGGCAGCATTGCCGTCGGCGACAGCATCAGGATCGAACCATGACGCGTGCATTCAAGACCCTCGACGATATGGGCGACATCACCGGCAAGCGCGTGCTGGTGCGCGAAGACCTCAACGTGCCGATGGCCGATGGCGCGGTGACCGACGACAATCGCTTCCGCGCTGCGGTGCAGACCGTCGCCGAACTCGCCGACCGGGGCGCGATCGTTCTGATCCTCGCGCATTTCGGTCGCCCCAAGGTGCCGAGCCCCGAACTCTCGACCGCGCAGCTCGCCCGCCCGTTCAGCCAGGTTCTGGGCCGCGAGGTGCGTTACATCGACTGGGAGGGCGACGCCGAATCCACCGCGACGCTTCAGCCCGGCGACATCGCCCTGCTCGAAAACACCCGCTTCTTCGGCGGTGAGGAAAAGAACGATCCGGCGACGGTCGACCGCTTCGCCGCACTCGGTGACCTCTACGTCAACGACGCCTTCTCCGCCGCGCACCGCGCCCATGCGTCGACCGAGGGACTGGCGCACCGCCTGCCTGCCTTTGCCGGACGCCAGATGGAGGCCGAACTCGACGCGCTCGACAAGGCGCTGGGCAATCCCGACCACCCCGTGGCTGCAGTCGTCGGTGGAGCCAAGGTCTCGACCAAGCTCGACGTGCTCAAGGCCATGGTCGGCAAGGTCGATCATCTGATCATCGGCGGCGGCATGGCCAACACCTTCCTCGCCGCACGTGGCGTGAATGTCGGCAAGTCGCTGTGCGAGCATGAGCTGACCGGCACGGCGGAGGAAATCTTCGACGCGGCGGACAAGGCCAATTGCACGATCCATCTGCCCTATGACGTGGTCGTGTCGAAGGAATTCGCCGCCAACCCGCCCAGCTTGCGCACCTGCAACGTCCATGAAGT
>CAZWZP010000025.1:0-26493 GCA_964638925.1 uncultured Stakelama sp.
GACGACACCTGCATCATCGGCATCGGCGGCTCGTATCTCTACTTCATCCAGGACGGCACCGACCTCTATGCCGATTGGGAGGAAATCCCCGGCTGGCAACAGGCGGAGGCGGACAATAATGTGGGGCTCGACCTGCTCGACCACCTTACCCACAATGTCCGCCGCGGCCAGATGCGGGTGTGGTCGGAGTTCTACAAGACGCTGTTCGGCTTTGAGGAACAGAAGTATTTCGACATCAAGGGCCAGGCGACCGGCCTGTTCAGCCAGGCGATGATCGCGCCGGACAAGGCGATCCGCATCCCGCTCAACGAAAGCCAGGACGACAAGAGCCAGATCGAGGAGTTCATCCGCGAATATAAGGGCGAGGGCATCCAGCATCTCGCGCTGACCACGGACGACATCTACGACACGGTCGAGCGGCTGCGCGCACGCGGCGTCAAGCTGCAGGACACGATCGAGACCTATTACGAACTGGTCGACAAGCGCGTCCCCGGCCACGGCGAAGACCTGGAGCGGCTGCGCAAGAACCGCATCCTGATCGACGGCAATGTCGGCGACGAGGGCATCCTGCTGCAGATCTTCACCGAAAACATGTTCGGGCCGATCTTTTTCGAGATCATTCAGCGTAAGGGCAATGAAGGGTTCGGCAACGGCAACTTCCAGGCACTTTTTGAGTCGATTGAACTCGATCAAATCCGTAGAGGCGTTATTCAAGTCGACGCTTAACGAGGTTGGAGAGGAGAGCCGGGTCAACCGGCCTCATACCTTCCGAAGGGGGAAGGAACGCAGGAGGATGAGGGAGGCGGCCATAGACCGCCCCCTCATCCGACTTGTCGCCGCGAACAGCACGAGGGGCATCGTGACGAAATTCGCCAAGCTCGCCGATTATTGCCGCGAGCAAAAGCTTCGAACGTTCGACCTGCCTTTCCACAAGATCGAGCAGATCATCGGCGAAAAGCTGCCGGACAGTGCCAAACGCCCACAATATTGGGCAAACACAACCAGTGGCAGCGGTCCGGTCCGATCCGCTATGATCGACACGCCCTATGAAACCTTCTTGGTAGCTGGTTCAAACAGGGTCGAATTTCGAAGGCGCTTTTGATGACCGACTATTTCCCGGGTTTCGGCAATCACGTCTCGACCGAGGCGGTCGCGGGCGCACTCCCGATCGGGCGGAACTCGCCGCAGCGGCCGGCCTATGGCCTCTATGCCGAGCAGTTGTCCGGCACCGCCTTCACCGCACCGCGCCACGAAAATCGCCGCAGCTGGCTCTACCGGATGCGCCCGAGTGCCGAGCATCCGCCGTTCGCGCGATACCAAGCCGCTAAGCGGTTCGTGGCGCAGCCGGACCCCGCCCCGCTCGCGCCCAACCGCCTGCGCTGGGGACCGATCGCCGATCCCGCGCCGGGCACCGACCTGATCGACGGCATGACGACGATGCTGGTCACCCGCGACCCCGGGGATCTCGAGGGGGTCGCGGTGCATCTTTACGCCGCCAACGCCGATATGGACCGCCGCGTGTTCTTCGACGCCGATGGCGAACTGCTGTTCGTGCCCCAGGCCGGGCGGCTGACGCTGCTGACCGAGCTGGGCCGGATCGACATTGCCCCCGGCCAGATCGCACTGATCCCGCGCGGCATCCGCTTCCGCGCGCTGCTCCCGGACGGCACCGCGCGCGGCTATGTCGCCGAGAATTACGGCGCGCTGTTCCGCCTGCCCGACCTTGGCCCGATCGGCGCCAACGGCCTCGCCAATCCGCGCGATTTCGAGACGCCGGCGGCTTGGTTCGAGGATCGCGACGAACCGTTCGAGGTCATCCAGAAATCGCTCGGCCAGCTCTGGACCACGACGATCGACCACAGCCCACTCGACGTCGTCGCCTGGCACGGCAACCTTGCCCCGTGGCGCTATGACCTGTCGCGCTTCAACACCATGAACACGGTCAGCTTCGACCATCCCGACCCGTCGATCTTCACCGTCCTGACCTCGCCCAGCGACGTGCCGGGGCGCGCGAACGCCGATTTCGTGATCTTCCCGCCGCGCTGGATGGTCGCCGAAGACACGTTCCGCCCGCCCTGGTTCCACCGCAATGTGATGAGCGAAGCGATGGGCCTGATCCACGGCGCGTACGACGCCAAGGCCGACGGCTTCGTCCCCGGCGGGCTGTCGCTCCACAACCTCATGGCCGGCCACGGCCCCGATGTCGCCAGCTGGCAGGGCGCGAGCAATGCCGATCTGAAGCCGCACAAGATCGACGGCACGATGGCGTTCATGGTCGAAACCTGCTGGCCCTACCGCCCGACCGCACATGCAATGGCGACGGCGCAGCCGGATTACGACACGGCCTGGGCGGGCTTCCCCAAGGCGCAGCTGCCCGGGTGAGCGAACGCCTCACGGTCACCCCGCCCGGCGTGCGGCTTGGCCCGCTCGACCTGATCGCCGACGGCACCGCGCGCAACTTCGTGCTGGAGATGAAGGCCGGGCGGTTCCATGGCTTTGCGGTGCGAACCGGCGATGCGGTCAGCGGCTATGTCGATCGCTGCCCGCATATGGGCCTACCGCTCGCGCAGCAGCTCGACGCCTATCTCACTGGCGACGGAAACATGATCCAGTGCAGCTGGCACGGCGCACTGTTCCGCATCGAAGACGGAGTTTGCGTAGGCGGTCCTTGCACTGGCGCGACGCTCACCCCGTGGCCGCTCGAAGTTCGCGACGGCGCTATCTATACCGTTTAGGCGGCGGCGACGTCGTTGTCCGCCGGGATCGGCGCAGGCGTATCCTTGCCCATCAGTGCATCGGTGAACAGCCCGCGCCACCACACCACATCCTCGGCCTCGACATTGTCCATCATCGACCGCCAGCGGCGCTTGCGCTCGCTCAAATCCATGCGCAGCGCCTGCATGATCGCGTCGGACACTTCATCCGCGCTATAGGGATTGACCAGCACCGCGTCCTTGAGCTGCGCTGCGGCTCCGGCAAAGCGCGATAGGATCAGCACGCCCGGATCCTCGGGATCCTGTGCCGCAACATATTCCTTCGCGACCAGGTTCATCCCGTCGCGCAGCGGCGTCACCAGCCCGATCCGCGCGGCGCGGTAAATGCCCGCCAGCACATCGCGCGGATAGCCCTGGTTGACGTAGCGGATCGGCACCCAGTCGGTGTCGGCATAGGCGCCGTTGATCTGCCCCGACAGCCCTTCGAGCGCGGTGCGGATCTTCTTGTAGCTCTCCACCGCCCCACGCGACGGCGGCGCAATCTGGAGCAGGAACACTTCCTTGCGCTCCTCGGGATGCTCGGCGAGGAAGCGTTCGTAGCCGGCGAAGCGCTCCTCCAGCCCCTTGGAATAATCGAGCCGGTCGACCCCGACGATCATGTCGCGCCCGACCGCGCTGTCGCGCATCCGGCGATATGCCATCTTGGCGGCAGGGCTCGCCGCACCCTCGACGAATTCCTTGCAGTCGATCCCGATCGGCGCGACGATCGCGCGCAGCGTTCGGCCATCCAGCGTCAGCGTGTCGCCATCGATCGTCGCACCCAGTTCATAGGTCGCATAGTCGCGGAACGACTCCAGCCACTCCTGCGTGTGAAACCCGACCAGATCATAGGCGAACATCGTCCGCACCAGTTCCTGCGCCTCGGGCATCGTCGCCAGCAACCGTCGCGGCGGCCACGGGATGTGGAGGAAGAAACCGATCCGGTTCTTCACCCCGCGATCACGCAGGCACTGGCCGAGCGGGAACATGTGATAATCCTGCACCCACAGGATATCCTCAGCCTCGACCAGCGGGCGCAGCGTGTCGGCGAAGCGGTCGTTCACCCGTTTATAGCCCCCGGCAAAGCCGCGCTCATATTCGGCAAGGTCGATGCGGTAATGGAACAGCGGCCACAATGTCCGGTTGGCGTAGCCGTTATAATATTCCTCGATATCCTGCGGCTCCAGATCGACCGTCGCGGTGGTCACGCCCTGCGCGCGCTGGAAATTGATCTGGCCGTTGAACTCCTCGACCGTCTCACCCGACCAGCCGAACCAGATGCCGCCAAACTCGCGGATCGCCGCCTGCAATGCGACGGCGAGGCCGCCCTGCGCACCGGCGTGCGAATCCTTGGGCGCGGACACGCGGTTGGAGATGATGATCAGGCGGCTCATCTTATGGCGCTCCACGGTTTGCTCAGCAGGACGGCGCAGTTGATCATGCCGACCAGCGAGTAGGTCTGGGGGTAGTTCCCCCACAGTTCCCCCGTGACGGGGTCGATATCCTCGGACAACAGCCCGGCGGCGGTGCGGCGGTCGAGCATCTCGGCGAACAGCGCGCGCGCATCGGCGTCGCGCCCGGTGAAGTGCAGCGCCTCGATCAGCCAGAAGGTACACACGTTGAACGCAGTTTCCGGCAGGCCGAAATCATCCTCGGTCGCATAGCGCAGCATATGGCTGCCACGGCGCAGTCCTTCCTCGACCGCCGCGAGCGTGCCGCGGAAGCGGTCGTCGTCAGGCGACATGAAGCGCATGTCGAGCAGCTGAATCAGACTGGCGTCGAGATCGTCGCCGCTGAACGTCGCCGACATGCGGTTGGTCTCGGGCCGCCACGCCGCTTCCTCGATCGCCTTGCGCATCCGGTCGGCGCGCTCCTGCCACAGCGCGCGATCGCCCTCGAGCCCGAGGCGTTCGGCGGCGTTGGCAAGCCGGTCGCATGCCGCCCAGCACATTGCGGCGGAATAAGTGTGGACGCTCTGCCGCGTGCGCAGCTCCCACAGCCCGGCATCGGGCTTGTCGAACAATTCGACCGCGCGCTCGCCGACCCGCGCCAGCGCCTCGAAATCCTCGCGCCCCGCCATGCGGAACAGCCGCTGGTCGAAAAACGCCTGCACGTTCGACAGCACGATTTGGCCATAGGCGTCGTGCTGGACCTGCTCATAGGCCAGGTTGCCGACCCGCACCGGCCCCATGCCGCGATAGCCGGCGAGGCGCGGCGCCTCGCTCTCGATCAGCACGCTCTCGCCCTGCACGCCGTAGAGCGGCTGGATATGTCCGCCCTTCGCCTGATCGACGATGTTGCGCAGATAGGCGAGATAGCCTTCGAGAACATCGAGCGCGCCAACGCGGTTGAGCGCCTGGACGGTGTAATAGGCGTCGCGGATCCAGCAGTAGCGATAGTCCCAGTTGCGCCCGCTGTCGGCATGTTCCGGAATCGAGGTGGTGAGCGCGGCGACGATCGCGCCGGTTTCCTCATGCTGGCACAGCTTCAGCGTGATCGCGCTGCGGATCACGACATCCTGCCACTCGAACGGCGTGGCAAGGCCGCGCGCCCAATTCTGCCAGTGATAGGTCGTGTAGCCGAGCATCTCCTCGACCGTCGTCGTGAGGTTCCCGGCGAAACTCTCGTCGGGGCCGAGGAAGAAGTGGAGCGGCCGTTCGACCCGGAAACACCGCTCGTCCATCATCAGCCCGACCGGCGCGTTGGTCGACAGCCGCAACTGCATCCCGTCGAGGAGGTAGCGGATATGGTTCGACCCCGCCGTGGTCAGCACCGCCGGATCGCCCCAGTTGCGTGTCGGGCGCAGGCGGACACAGATGCGCGGAGACCCCGCCACGGGGCGCACGATCCGGGCGAACGCGACCGGGCGATACATCCGCCCCAGCCGCTCGAAGCGCGGGCAGAAATCGGTGATCTCGATCGCGCTGCCATTGCTGTCGGTCATCCGTGTGACCAGGATCGGGGTGTTGGTCAGATACTGCTGCTCGACGCTGGCGCAGTCCTCCAGGTCGATCCCCCACAGCCCCACCGCATCATCGGAGCGCGGGTCGCGCCCGTCGAGCAGCGAGGAGAACAGCGGATCGCCGTCCACCTTCGGCGCGCACGCCCAGACGAAGCGGCCGGCGCGGTCGATCAGCGCGCTGACCTGGCAATTGCCGATCGGCCACAGGTCGAGATTGGGCGTCATGCTGCGTCCTCCGCAATGCGTTCGAGCCAGCGCAGCGCGGACGTCACATCGGGCAGGCGATAGGCCGCCTCGGTATCCCGAACCGGCCCGACCAGCACGCCAGCGCCGCCAAGCCGCGCGACCGTGGCAAAGCCCGGCTCGTCGGTCAGGTCATCGCCCAGGAACACCGGACGCGATCCGGCAAAGGGCATGGCGCTCATCAGCGCAGCGATGGCGCGCCCCTTGTCACCCGGCGCGCGCAGTTCGAACACCATCTTGCCGCGCTGAAGCGTCAGGCCGGTCGTTGCGGCCAGTTCCTCGGCCAGCGTACGCGCTTCGACTTCAGCAGCGGGCACGCCACGATAATGCAGGCCGACGCCGAGCGGTTTGATCTCGACCACCAGGCCCGGAAGCGTTTCGGCAAGCGCGTGAAAGCGCGCAGCGACGGCGTCGAGCGCGGCCGGGCGTTCGGGCATTTCCGCCCGCTCGACCCCACGCAGTTCAGCACCATGGCTGCCGACGATCGGGCAATCGAGACCACCGAACAGCGCGTCGATCTCCGCCGCGCCGCGTCCGCTGACGATGGCGACGCGCCCGTCGAAACGCCTGGACAGGTCCGCGATCAGTTCGCGCAATCGACCGTCGACCGCGACCGCATCGGGGCGCGGGGCAATCTCGACCAGCGTCCCGTCGAAGTCGAGAAACAGGCTGGCACCATCGGCCAGATGGGCGGGAGGCGGCGCCAGCAGCGCCGCCGTGTTCGGTTCCATGAGCTCGGGCATCGACAGGGCAATGCATCCGGAACGCAATCGTTCCGAATTTTCTGCTGCAATGCGGGAGAAAACCGATCAGGCCAGTTCGCGCACCCGCGCCGGTTCCGGATTGGAAAACTCCATCCCCTCGTCAATCCCGCCGAATTTGAGATCAATCAGGTCGAGCGTGTAATTCTGGTGCACCCGCCACGGGCGCTTGTCGCCCTGCTTGGGAAAGCGGTCGATCGCGCGCTGAACATAGCCCGAGGTAAAGGTCAGGAAATCCTCCCGCGTCACATCAGCCCCCACGCGCGGTGTCGCCTGACGCATTCCGCGCTTCTTCATCGTGTTGAGCAGGCGGGCGACATAGGCGCAGGTCAGGTCGGATTTCAGCGTCCAGCTGGCATTGGTATAGCCGAAGGAGGAGGCCAGGTTCGGAATATCCGAATACATCATCGCCTTATAGCCAAGCGACTGCGCCGGCTCGACCCGCTCCCCGTCCACCGTGAACGGCACCCCGCCCATCAGCTGGAGGTCCAGCCCGGTCGCGGTGACGATCACGTCGGCGGGCAACAACTCCCCGGACTTCAGCCGGATGCCGTCCGTCTCGAACCGCTCGATATGATCGGTGACCACCGACGCGCGGCCTTCGCGGATCGCAGCGAACAGATCGGCAGCGGGGACGAGGCAGATGCGCTGGTCCCACGGATTGTAGCTGGGCGTGAAATGGGTCGCGACATCATAGTCCGGCCCAAGTTCATCGCGGACCATCTGGACGATCCGCTCCTTGGTCTGTTCGGGCTTTTTCCGCGCGATGCGGTAGAAGAGCTGCTGCATCCCGACATTCTTGAAGCGGGTCAGGCGATAGGCGAGCTTGGCGGGCAGCTTGGCGCGCAGCCAGTTGGCGATCCCGTCCTCGCTCGGCCGCGACACGATGTAAGTGGGCGAGCGCTGGAGCATCGTCACATGCGCCGCCGTCTTCGCCATTTCCGGCACCAACGTGACCGCAGTCGCGCCCGATCCGATTACAACGACGCGCTTGCCGGCATAATCCAGCCCCTCGGGCCAATGCTGCGGATGGACGATCGTGCCGGCGAACGCCTCCCGCCCTTCGAAATGCGGAAGGTAGCCGGCTTCGTAATTATAATAACCCGAGCACATGAAGAGGAAATTGCAGGTGAACTCCACCCGCTCCCGCTCCGCCCCGCGCTCGACCGTCACGGTCCAGCGCGCGTCGGGGGTCGACCAGTCCGCCGCGACGACGCGATGCTGGTGGCGGATATGCCGGTCGATGCCATGCTCGCGCGCGGTTTCATCGAGGTAACGCAGGATCGACGGCCCGTCGGCGATCGCCTTCGGCTGTGTCCACGGCTTGAAGCTGTAGCCGAGCGTGTACATGTCGCTGTCCGAGCGAATGCCGGGATAGCGGAACAGGTCCCACGTCCCGCCCAGCCGTTCCCGCCCCTCTAGGATCACATAGGAGCGGTCCGGGCAGTCGCGCTGAAGGAAATAGCCCGCACCGATGCCGGAAATCCCGGCACCCACCACCACCACGTCGAAATGCTCGGCCATCGCGCTCTCCTGAACCCGATACTTACATGCGTGTAAGTTGAGCGCAATGCCCTCCAGGCGGCGGCGTCACTTCGCCGCCGGCACCTTCGCATTCTTCACATAGATGTCGAACCAGTCGAACATCTCGTCGAGCGTGTGCAGCACCGATTCGCGCCCGCGATAGCCATGGTCCTCATGCGGCAGCATCACCAGCCGCGCGGTGCCGCCGGTGCCCTTTACCGCCGCGAACATCCGCTCCGACTGTTCGGGGAAGGTGCCGGGATTGCTGTCATTCTCGCCATGGATGAACAGGATCGGCTCGTTGATCTTGTTCGCCGCCATGAACGGGCTCAGCCGGTAATAGGTGTCGGGCGTGTCCCAGAAGACGCGCCGCTCCGACTGGAAGCCGAACGGGGTAAGCGTGCGGTTATAGGCACCCGATCGTGCGATGCCGGCGCGGAACAGGTCGCTTTGCGCCAGCAGATGCGCGGTCATGAACGCGCCGTAGCTGTGGCCACCGACGCCAACGCGCACCCCGTCGCCAAAGCCGCGCTGCACGGTGAAGTCCACCGCCGCCTTTGCGCTCGCGACGATCTGTTCGATGAAGCTGTCATTGACGGTTTCGGGGTTCGCACCGACCACCGGCATCGCCGCGCGATCGAGCACGGCATAGCCCTGGGTCAGGAAGAATAGGTGCGACATGCCGCTGATGCGGGTGAAGCGATAGGGGGAGTCGCGGTTCTGCCCGGCGGTGGCCGCATCGTTGAACTCGCGCGGATAGGCCCAGACCACGACCGGGAGCTTATCGCCGGACTTGTAGCCGGGCGGCAGGTACAGCGTCGCGGTCAGGTCGACGCCATCGGCGCGCTTGTAGGTGACCAGCTCACGTTTGATCCCGGTCAGCTCTGGATGCGGATCGGGGAAGTTGGTCAGGAACCGCGCGGTCCCGCCCGCGTGCAGCCTCAGGTTCCCGGGATTGGTCGGGCTTTCATAGGACGTGATGAAGCTGCGCCCGTCGTCGGACAGCACATCGACCACCGTTTCGAGCTGGTCGCCCGAATTGCGCCACAGCTCTTCGGTCTTGAGCGTTGCGAGGTCGAAACGCCGCAGAAACGGACGCAGCCCGTCGGGCGTCGCACCCTCGCCCGACAGAAGCAGTTTGCCATCGCTGCGGCGCGCGACGGTGAAGCCGCTCCGGGTGACGGTCGTCAGTGGGCTGCCCGGGTCGGCATAGGCATCCTGCACGTTGCGGATGCTGAGCTGACGCGGCGCGCCGCCGCCGGTCACGTCGACCAAAGTCTCGCGCATTTCGCGGGTGTCGCGATCATAGTCGCGCACGATCAGGTCATCCGACTGCTCGATCCCGTAGGTTCCGGCGATCCGGTCTTCGAGCCGTGCAAGCAGGCGGGGCGTGCCGTTGAACGGCGCGGCGAGCGCGAGCAGATTGTCGCGATTGGCGGATTTGACGCGCGGATCGCCGCCATCCTGCGCCTCGCTCCACAGCAGCAGGGCACCTTCGGTCGGATGCCATTCGATGTTGCGGCGTCCGGTGACGACACCCTGCACCGGCAGCGCATCGGCCAGCGGCTGTTTCGCGATCGTCTGCACCAGCTTGCCGTCACGCGTGTACACCGCGCTGGTGACCGGAAACCGGCTCCACGGCACCTGATAGGAGAAAGGCCGTTCGAGCCATTCCATCAGCAGATACTTGCCGTCGGGCGACGGCGTGACCGATGTGTAGATACGCGGCGCGCCCACCGCGCGCCGGGTTCCATCGGGTCCAAGGATCACTGGCTGGCTGGTCGCGAGCCAGGCAAACATCGCCTCGTCATGCGGGTTTTGCAGCAGATCCTGAAAGGTGCGCGTCTGTGCCGCCTTGCCCCCCGTCGCTTCCTGGATCGCTGGGCCGACCGGGGTCAGCGAACGGACCGGCATCGGCCCGCGCTGTTCGGGGATCGTCAGCACCAGCAGCGACCCATCGGCCAGCCAGCGCGCATTCTGGAAGATCGGGTTAACGCCACCCGTCATCACCTTGCGCGCCTGCGCCGTCTTGGCATCGAGCACATACAGGTCAATTGCGTCGGCGCGGGTGTTGGTGAAGACCAGCTTCGATCCGTCCGGTGCCCAGGCCACGTCGGAAATGTCCGGGTCGGCGGGAAGCACGACGCGGCGCACGCCACCGCGCGCAATGTCCTGCAGCGACAGGCCGACCGACGCGCGCGTACCGTGGGAATCGTTGATCGACGGATCGAGCCGCAGCCCCGCCAGCTTCTCCATCGGCTTGGCGAGATCGGCGACCGGGGGCAGCGCGACGCGCTCCAGCAACAGGATCTGGGTGCCGTCGGGCGACACCGACACGCCCGGGCTGGGCGCGCGGGTGACGATGTCGGTCACGGCCTGGGGCGGGGTCTGATAGCCTTGCTGCGCGAGGGCCGGAGCCGCGAGCCCGATCGCGAGTGCAAATGACGAAATGACAGCAAGCGATCGAACCATCAGGGACCCTCCGTTGGACCCTGCCTAGGCGCAATGCCGCGGATTGATCAACCGCGTCCTGTCATGCGGATCACTGCTATCCCCTCAATAATCCTTGGAATATTTGAGGCCCGCGCGCGATCCGCCGAACGATCCGGTCTGCGACAACAGGCTGAGCGCGCGGGTCAGCGCGATTTCCAGCTGCACTGCGGTAAAGCCGCGCGCGTCGGTGATGATCTCCACATAAATGTCGTCGGTCAGATACTGCCCCGCCGCCAGCGCCATGCCGCGCCCGGTGGTGTCGTCCTCGCCCAGGATGCGCAGCCGGTCGATCCCCGCCGCCGAACGCAGCTGGCCGAGCGGGTTGAGCCCACCGCCCGTCGCGCGCAGCGAGTTCAGCGCGGCGGCAAGCTGGATCGCCTCGGTCGCCGACAAATTGGTGACTGAGCTGCCGAACAACAGGCGCGAGAGCACCTCATCCTGTGGCAGGCTGGGCGTGGAGCTGAAGGCGATGCGCGGCACCTGTCCGCTGCCCGAAATATTGATGTTCGCGGTCACCCCATCGGCGGTTGTGGTCGCCGCGATGTTGATCTGCGGGTCGGCGAGCGGCCCGCCCTCAAAGCTGACGATCCCGCGCGTCAGCTCGAACCGGCGGCTGGCGAAGCTGTAGGTGCCGCGCACCACGCGCGCCTCACCGGTGACGATCGGCGCGGCGGAGGTGCCGGTCACCTGCATCCGCGCGCTCCATTCCGATTCAAGGCCCATGCCCGACACGAACAGCCGGTTGTCGGCAACGACGCTGACATTCAGGCGGAAGATGCCGGCGGGTTTGACGCGCACCGGGCGCTTGCCATTCTCGTCCAGCTCGCTCTTGCGATAGACGCCGGTCAGTTCGGGCACTTCGGCCGCGCCCTGGCGGATGATCTGGTAGCGCGCTTCGGGGATGATGATCCGCCCCTCGATCAGCCCGCCATCGAGCCCGTTGGTGATGCGCAGCTGCCCAGTCGCGGTCGCGCCCAGCGCATTGCTGCGGGCGAGGCGGGCGTTGCGGAAACGAACGGTGAGGTCGATCGGGAAGCCCTGTTCCGCCGACAGGCCGATCGTGCCGGAGCCGGACAGGCGACCATTGCCCGCGACCGCCTCAAGCTGTTCGACCTCCAGCGAGTCGTTGTCGAACCGGCCAATCACGCTCATCTGCGATAGCCGGGTACCCCAGGTCTCATTCTCATAGGTCAGCTTCTCACCGCGCAGCTGCCCCGCCAGTTGCGGCGCGCGCACCTGCCCCGAAAAATCCGCTGCGACCGCGACGGGACCCGACAGGCTCTGGTCCGGGAAGCCGGCCATCGAGAACAGGACCGCCGACGGACCGTTATAGCGGATGCCCCCCGACAGCGGTGCCGCGAGCAGCCGCGTCGTCCAGCTGCCGGCGCCCGGCCCCAGCGGCTGAAGGGTCGCGACCATCCGCCCGATCGTGGTGTCGCCCCGCTTGATCAGCGCACGCGCGTCACCGCCATCGGGGAGCAAGCGACCGACGAAGCTGATATCGACCGGTGCGGACACACCGCCCAGACTCGATCGCGTGAAGTTGCTGACGTTCAGCCGTGCAATGGCTTGCGGGAAGGTCGCATCGCTGGCCTGGGTGAAATCGAGCGCGCCCGTCACCGTTCCGCCCAACCCGGCGGTGCGGGACAAAGCATTGGCCAGCGACAGATCGAGCTTGTCGAGCCGCGCCTGCACGCGCAGCCCCTCGCCCCAATTGCCCGACAGCCGCATACTGCCCCGATCGAAATCGATCCGCGCCGGGGCGAGCGTGTAGCTCGATCCCTTGACCGCGATCTGCGCGGGCTGCGCGGTCTTGAAGCCGATATTATTGGCACGCCCGGACAGCGCCACGCGCCACAGTTCAGGCTCGAACCGGGCGTTGGCGGCGATGCGGAACGGGACTGCCGACGATCCTTCGGCAAACGCCTGCGCGCTGCCGCGGCCGCCGCGATAGTCGATCTTTGCGCGGGCACGGCTCAACGTGAATTGCGCATTACGCAGATTCGCGACCTGCGCCTCACCGGTGATTGCGGGCGCATCGTCATACAGGATCGCGGTGCCGTTGATGATCGCGCGACCAATCGTCAGCTCCATATCGCCAGGGATCTGGGCGTTATTGGCGGTCGCGCGGACCACCGCCTGCTGGTACTGCCCTGCCGCCGACAGCGCGATGGCACCGTTGAGGCCCGATCCGGCAAAGGTTAGATCGCCGTCGAACGGCCCCGCTGCGGTCTGGACCATCTGCCCCTTGAAGTCCGCCCCGGCAAAGCGCCCGGTGCGCACGTCGATCGCCAGCCGTTCACCGGTACGCACCAGCACATCGGCAGTGAACGGGCCATAGCTGGTCTCGCCCTTGGCATCGACGGCATAGGCACCATTGTCACCGACGATCCGCGCCTCCAGATCGGTAAGTCCAACGCCCACGTCCGGTCGTGGCGCGCGCAGGTTCACCACCGGACGGGTCAGACTGCCCGTCACCCGCGCGAAGATCGGGCCATAGGCATTGGACCAGGCGTCGGCAGTCAGGCTGAGCGGCCCGGCGGGATCGTAGCGGCCCGAACCCCGAATGACCCGGAACAAGGGTGCGGCGACCTTCAGATCGCTGAACCGGACGATCCCGTCCGGCCCGAAATCGAGCGACACGCGGGCAACCGCATTACCGCCAAGGAAGCTGCGCACCCCGTCATTGAACAGCCGCGTGCTGCGCCCGACGATCCGGCCCTTGATCCCCCAACCACCGCCGGCGGCGGCGTACAGATCGGCATCGGTCTCCAGATTGACGATGCCGATGCTGTCGATCTGATAATCGTTGACGCGCCCCTTGAGCGCGCCGGTGTAGCGTCCGGTGCTCATGTCGGCGGCCAGGATCGCGGTCGCGTCAATCCGGTCGGACCGGATGCGGAGATTCTCCGACAAGATCTGGTCGCCGGTAATCGCCAGATCGCCCGCCAGCGTGACATTGGTCAGCAAGCCGCCCGCAGCGGCGTTGAGGCCGGAAATGCGCGCCGCCTGTGCCCTGACCGGGATCAGGATACGGTCGGAATTGACCGTCGCCAGACCCTCGGCATAGAGCCGCTCGACCACCGTTTCACCAAAGCCGAGCGCGGCTGCGCGCAGCTTGTAATTGACCGTCGGGGTGGCGAACGGGCCGTTGAGCGCCACCTCGCCCGCCACTGACCGGCCGTTGAGATTGGGCGCAATCGCGCCGGGGGTGAGCAACATCGCCTCGATCCGAAACTGGTCGAACCGGCTCTGTCCCAGGTCGATCGTGCCAGTCGTCATCAGCGCCATCGCCTTTGAGCGCAGCCGCAGCCTTGTATCCGCACGTCGCTGATCGAGCGTGGCGTCGAGCGCGACCTGCATCCCGCCTGCGCTGAGCCGTTCGACCGGTCCTTTGAGATACAGGCCGGGCTGCGTCGTCCCGCGCACCTGCACCGTTCCGCTGCGCGCGGCGATGCGGAGGTTGGCGAGTTCGCTATAGCCCAGCCGGCCGACCGCCCGCCCCTGCCAGTTCGACCAGCTGCCCGCGCCGCGCAGCCGCACCGCGAGCGGAGCTTCGAACCTGGCCAGCCCTGCGACCAGTCCACCGACCGGCGCGTTCAGATCTGCACGCAGGTCGAGCTTGTCGTCGTCCGGGACCGCGTCGAGCACCAGCGCGAGCGCATCGCCCCCGGTGCGGCCAAGCGTGCGACCATTGACGATCACTCGCGCGCGGCGGTCGGCGATGTTCGCTTCGCCGGTCAGCGTCGCGACATGGCGCCGCCCCGCAACCGGTGGCTCCAGCACCAGCCGGTCGATCGCCAGCCGCCCGATATCGATATCGAGATCGGGCAGCATCGGCGCATTGGGATCGCCGCCCGGCATGAGTTCGGGCAACCTCGCTAAGCGCACCAGCGGGCTGGTCGCGGATCGAATATCGACATGGTTGTTGAGGAACGCGAAGGGCCGCCAGTCCACCGCAATCCGTGGTGAGGTCGCGAACACACCCTTGGGGTCGCTGACCCGCACGTCGCGCAACACCATCGCGCCATAGATCGACCCCTCGATCCGCCCGACCCTGATGTTCAGTCCCGACGCGGTGGTATAGCCCGCCAGCCGATCAACGACAAAGCGATGCCCGACCCCGGTATCGAGGATCGCGACCACCGCCAGCAACAGCGCAGCGAGCCCGCCAACACCAATCGCGGCCCACTTTGCCGCGCGCTGCCTCATCGGGCGCTGCACGAGGACGACCTCGGCCGGGGGAGGCGTGTCTTCGGCCATCAGAAGGCCTGCCCGATCGAGATATAGAGCGCGATCTTGCTCTCGCCCGGCTTGCGCGCGATCGGCGTCGCGACGTCGAGCCGCATCGGCCCGAAATTGGTATAGAACCGCCCGCCAATGCCCGCACCGAAGCGCAACCGGCTCAATTGCGGCATCGATTCCTCATAGACCTGGCCCGCGTCAAGGAAGGGCACGATCCCGAAATTGCCGAAGCGGTAACGCGCCTCGATCGCGAATTCGTTGAAGCTGCGCCCGCCGACCGGCTTGTCGTCGGGGCCGCGCGGCCCCAGTTCCTGATAGCCGAAACCACGCACCGATCCGCCGCCACCGGCATAATAACGCCGCGATGGGGCGAGGTCGTTGCGGTCGATTCCCTGGATCGTCCCGAACCGCGCGCGCCCCGCGAGCACGATGCTGTCGGTGACGGGCTGGTAGATCGTGCCTTCAGCCATCACCCGGGCATAGGGCCGCGCGGTTCCCCGGACCGAGGCTTCGGGGCTGACGTTCAGCTTCAGCCGCCAGCCGCGCGTGGGGTTGAGCAGATTGTCGGACTGATCCCAGCCCGCGAACAGCGGCAGCGCGGCGATGAAATACACCCCGCGCTCACGCGCACCACGGGTGAAGTCGAACCGGTCCTCGCTCGTCGCGACCAGTTCGACACCATAAGTATAGGTGAGCTTTTTCTGCCAGATCGGGGTCGAATCATAAGAAACGCGCGCCGACAGCGCGCCGGTCAGGCCCGTGAACGCAACGACATCCGATCGCAGCGCCGAGGCGACAATCTGGAACGTCCGGTCGCGCCGCCCGGCGTTGGAGCGGCGGAAGGTCGCCGACGCCCCCTGTTCCTGCGTGCCCAGCACGCCGGTCGCGATCAGCGCGCCTTCGGGCGGGAACAGGTTGCGATGCGTCCAGCTCACCTCCGCGCGGAAGCCCTGCCCCGTGCTGAACCCGACCTCGCCGGCCAGCGTGCGCGGCGGCCCCTTGACCTGACGAACCAGCAGATCGACGCCCTCGGTACCGTCGGGGTTATTCTCTCCGGTTTTCACCGGCTCGACCGAAACCGTCGAGAACAGGCTGGTCGCGATCAGCGCGTCGCGCAAATCATCGACCTTACGGCTATCGTACAGATCGTTGCGGTCGAACCGCGTCAGCACCTCGATATGGTCGGGCGCAAACACCGCATCCCCCTCAGTGCGGATACTGCGGAACCGCGCGCGCGGACCAATGCTCACCGGCAGCGTGTAGTCGCCGGTACGCGTCGTCTCATCGAGCAAGATGTCGCGCTGGCCCACCTCAGCAAAGGGATAGCCCGTCTGCGGCAGCGCAATGCTCACCGCTGCTTCCGCCGCCTGCACACGCACCGCGTCGATCGGCTCGCCGGTCTTGAGCTTGAGGGCGTCCGCGATCAGCGTCGGCGGGACGGTCGGGTCGGCCTCGACCCGGACTTCGCCGAATGTATAAAGCGGCCCCGGCACCGCCGTGATCGTCGCGGTCACCGGCCGCTCGCCCTGCGGCGTCTGCTGGATCGTCGAGACGGCGGTCGCATCATAATAGCCGAGCGACTTCATCAGCCGCACCGCCAGCCCTTCATCCTCGCGCGCCCGCGCGCCGATGATCGCGGCGTTGGCGGCAACGCCGTCGCCATCCTCCAGCGCCGACAGGTCGCGAAATTCATCCTCCAGCCCAACCTCGTCGAGCCCGGTGACGCGGGTTGCGTAGCGGATCTCGATCGCCGCCGCGTCATTGGCGGCGACCGATTCGGCGATCGGGGTCGCGTCGAACTCGGCGAGCGGCGTCAACGGCGCGGCGATTTCCGCCTCCGTCCCCGCGTCGTCGAACGGCGGCGCATCCTCGATCGGCTCGACCGGCACAACGGGCTGCGCCGGCGGCGTCATCTGCTCCAGCGGCGCATCCATGTCATCGGAGAGCGGAGGAAGCGCCTGTGAAAACTCGTCATCTCCGACGATCGGCTTCTCATCCTGCGCAGGGTTGGTGCGCTCCGCTTCGCGTTGCAGCGTCTTGGGGTCTTCGCCGGGAGCGCCCTGCCCGGGCTTACCTGCGCCGCCATCAATCTGCGCAACCGCCACGCCCGGAACGAACGCAGCTGTCGCCAACAACAGGATCAACACACGCACGCCCGGAATAGTCCCGCCTCCCGATGGGATCGCGCCATATTCAGACAGCACGTATCCCGACCGCTAGCGCAACGTGCCAGCGGGCGGAAGGTTCAAAGGTTCAGCCGCGCGCCTTTGCCTTCGCCCGGAATGCGTGGAGCAGCGGTTCGGTATAGCCACTCGACTGGGCGACGCCCTCGAACACCAAAGCGCGCGCCGCCTGCAATGCAAGACTTTCGGGATCGCCGACCATCGGGCGATACAGCGGGTCGCCCGCATTCTGCGCATCGACCTTCGCGGCCATCCGCGCGAACGCCGCATCGACATCTGCGGCTGTGGCAACGCCATGGAGCAGCCAGTTGGCGATATGCTGCGAGGAAATGCGCAGTGTCGCGCGGTCCTCCATCAGGCCGATATCGTGGATGTCGGGCACCTTGGAACAGCCAACGCCCTGGTCGATCCAGCGCACGACATAGCCGAGAATACCCTGCGCGTTGTTGTCCAGCTCGCGCGCAACCTCTTCCGGCGTCCAGTTACGCCCCTGCGCCACGGGAATCGTCAGCAGGTCGCGCAGCGCGGGCACCGCCTCGCCCGCAATCTCCCGCTGGCGAGCAAAAACATCGACCTTGTGATAATGCATCGCGTGCAGCGTCGCTGCGGTCGGCGATGGCACCCAGGCGGTGTTCGCGCCGCTCAGCGGGTGGCCGATCTTCTGGTCCATCATGTCGGCCCGGCGATCGGGCGCGGCCCACATCCCCTTGCCGATCTGTGCCTTGCCCGACAGGCCATGACGCAGGCCGATGCGGACATTGCGGTCCTCATAGGCCTTGATCCACGCGCTGCCCTTCATCTCCGCCTTGGGAATCATCGGCCCGGCACGCATCGACGTGTGGATTTCGTCCCCGGTACGGTCGAGGAAGCCGGTGTTGATGAACGCAATGCGGTCGCGCACCGCATGGATGCACGCGGCAAGGTTGGCGCTGGTCCGCCGCTCCTCGTCCATCACGCCGACCTTGATCGTGTGCCGCGCCAGCCCCAGCAGATCCTCGACCGCGTCGAACAGGTCGTTGGTGAAGGCGCATTCGTCCGGCCCGTGCATCTTGGGTTTGACGATATAGATGCTGCCGGTGCGGCTATTGCGGAACCGGCCCAGCCCGTTGAGGTCGTGCAGCGCGATCGTGCTCGTGACAATCGCGTCGAGGATGCCCTCGGGCGCCTCGGCACCGTCCATCAGCACCGCGGGGTTGGTCATCAGATGACCGACATTGCGGACGAACAACAGACTGCGGCCGGGCAGCGACAGGTCGCTCTGGTTGGGGCGCTGATAGACCCGGTCGGCGGCGAGTTCGCGGGTCAGCGTCTTGCCGCCCTTGTCGAACGTCTCGGTCAGATCGCCGCGCATCAGGCCCAGCCAATTGGCATAGGCCGCAACTTTATCGTCGGCATCGACCGCCGCGATCGAATCCTCCAGATCGACGATCGCGGTCAGCGCGCTTTCGAGCAGGACATCGGCAATGCCCGCCGGATCGTTTGCGCCGATCGGGTGGGTGCGATCGATGAGCACCTCAATATGCAGGCCGTTATGTGCGAACAGCATGGATTCGCCGCGCGTCCCCACGAACTGGCCCGGATCGGCAAGCGGCAGGTCGCCACCCTTGAAGTCCGCCCAGCTCAGTCCCGTGAGCGGCACCGCCTCGTCCAGAAACGCCTTCGCCGCCGCGATCACCTGCGCGCCGCGCTCGGCATCATAGCCGCCGGGCTTGGCCGAACCGGGCAGCGCATCGGTGCCGTAGAGCGCATCATACAGGCTCCCCCAGCGCGCATTGGCGGCGTTGAGCACGAAGCGCGCGTTGAGCGCGGGAACGACAAGCTGCGGCCCCGCCATCGTCGCAATCTCGGCATCGACATTTGCGGTGCCGATGGTGAACTCGCCCGGCTCGGGCAGCAGATAGCCGATCTCGCGCAGGAACGCCTCCTGCGCCGCCGGATCGGCCGCGCGCACGGAGTCCGCCGCGCACCATGCGTCGATCTGTGCTTGCAGGTCTTCGCGCTGCGCCAGCAGGTCACGGTTGCGCGGGGCAAAGCGCGCGAACGTCGCCGCCGCGCCCGCCCACCAGTCATCGGCGGCGATGCCCAGCGGCGGCAGCACCCGCTCCTCGACGAACGCGACAAGCGGTACGGCGACCGAAAGCCCGGCGCGGGTCTGGTAAGCGGTCATGGAATCCTCCTGGCTAGCAACAACGACTGCCCTGGGGAGGGGACAGGTGGATTAGGCGAGGATGGCACCCCGGATCAAGTGCCTAGAAGCCCGGCGAAATCGCCGCCGCTGCCGCCTCGACCCGCTCCAGCATCTTGCGCAACTGCGCCTGTTCCTCGTCATTGAGGCTGGCGAAGATGCGGCGCTCGAACTCCAGCGCCTGGGGCGCGATCTGGCGATACAGCGCCCAGCCTTCGGGGCTGAGGTCGAGCAGGTGCGAGCGCTGGTCGTCGGGATTGGGGGTGCGCGTCACCAACTGACGTTCGTGCAAAGAGATCGCCGCGCGGCTGACCGTTACCTTGTCCATCTGGGTACGACCGCACAGCGCCTGCTGGCTCATCGACCCGAACTCGGCGAGCACCGTCAGCAGCCTCCACTCGGGAATCCGCAGCCCGAACCGGGCCTGATAGGCACCCGCAATCGTCCCCGACACGCGGTTCGACGCGACTGAGAGCCGATAGGGCAGGAACGCATCAAGCTTGAGTGTTGCCGTCATGGGGCGGTGATGCCGCGATCAGAGACGCGATGCAATGTTAGCAATGCTTCATTGCGCCAAAGCACCGGGTGGCGACAGGAAATGTCACCACCCGGCCACGTTATCAGACAGATACCCGCGCAAGCCGCGGTGAAAGCAGATGGATCGCCCCAACCGCCAGGAAGTACACGACTGTGCACGCCGCAAAGATCAGCGTGTAATTGCCGTTCGTCGCATCCAGCACCAGCCCGGTCGACTTGGCCATGATCATGCCGCCGACGCCACCGCAAAAGCCGCCCAGCCCGATCACCGACCCCACGGCGCGCTTGGGGAACATATCCGGCGGCAGCGACAACAGGTTGGTCGAAAAGGCCTGGTGTCCGGCGAGCGCAAGGCCGATCAGCGCAACCGCCAGCCACATATTCTCAAGCTGCGTGACGAACAGCAGCGGGACGACACAGCAGCCCGCAATGATCATCGTGACCTTGCGCGCGGCGTTCGGAGTCCAGCCCTTATGGATCAGGTTCGACGACAGCCACCCGCCCGCGATGCTGCCCACGTCGGAGAGCAGATACATGACGATCATCGGCAGCAGCACGACCTTGAGGTCGACATTATAGGTGCTGGCGAAATATTTCGGCAGCCAGAACAGCATCAGGAACCAGACCGGGTCGGTCAGGAACTTGGCAACCGCAAATGCCCATGCTTCACGCAGCCGCACGACGCGGCTCCAGCCAATCTTCTGGATCTGCTCGGGCGGATCATGCTCGATCCAGGCAAGCTCGCCCTCGCTCACGCGCCCACTCTCACGCGGATTGCTGTAGAATTTAAGCCACAGCACGAGCAGAACGACGCCGAACAGACCGGAATAGATAAAGGTCTCGCGCCAATCGAGGCCCAGCCAGGTCATGAACACCCACAGGGTCGGCGCGGTCAGAATCACACCGATCGTGGTCGCGGAGTTGACCCAGCCGATCGCATAGGCGCGTTCCTTTTGCGGGAACCATTCGCTGCTCGCGCGGACGACCGACGGGAAATGCCCCGCCTCGCCCACGCCCAGCACCACGCGCGCCGCCATGAACGAAGCGACGGTACTGGCAAAGCCATGCGCGACATGGCCCACGGTCCACACGCCGATCGCGATGGCATAGCCGATCTTCGGTCCGAACCGGTCGACCAGCCAGCCCATGAGCAGGAAGCCGAGCGCATAGGCCGCCTGGAACGCGGTGACGATGTTGCCATAGTCATTCTCGTTCCAGCCCAGCTCCTTGCCCAATTCGGGGGCAAGCAGGCCCAGCATGGTGCGGTCGATATAGTTGACGGTTGTCGCGAAGAAGAGGATCGCGATGATCATCCATCGGTAGCGCCCGGTGCGGGTCACCGGCACCGCGCGGGGTGGTTCGCCGCCGCTGTCGGCCTGCGTCGCGTTCATCCAATCTCTCCCTATGCGGCGGGTCTGGCAGCCTCGATCGTGCAGCTCACCCGCATATCGCGGAACGTGGCAGTTACTTCTGCGCTTGGCGATACTTCATGGACACCGGTGACGGCGCCCGATGAAATCCATTGCCCCGGCCGCAGCGCGATGCCACGCGCCGCCATCGTTTCAAACAGGAATCGCGCCGCGCCGACGGGTCCGTCGAGCATCGTCCGCGCAGTCGCCGCGCCGATCTCCACGCCGTCGATGCTCAGCGTCACCGGCCAGTCGAGAAAGCCCGAATTGCGCCAGTCCGGAATGGCATCCCCGATCACCAACCCATGATTATTGCCAAAGTCGGAAATCGTCACGAGCGGGCCGTGCGCGTTGATGCCGGGAAAGGGCGAGCTGGCAATCTCGAGTCCCACATGCACCGCGTCGATCAGATCGGCGGCCTCGTCCAGCGTGTAGCTGGTCTTGGCCGGATCGGGCGCGGTACCGATGCGCAGCAGGAATTCGGCCTCCGCCGCGCCAAATCCCTCGCCGAAAATCGGCATGGCGGGTACTGGGTCGTGTCCGCGCACAAACGGCGTGAAGATCGGGCCGGCGAGTCGGTTCGTGCCAAGCTGTCCGTCGAGCGGCGGATTGATCCGGCCGACCTTCCACCCTGCAACCTCTTCACCTGCGAGCGCGAGCGCACGATCCTGAATCGCATAGGCGTCCGCGAGCGACGCGGGCACGGCTCCGGGATATTCGGAGAGTCCGCGGGCATCGCGGCGCGCGGCGACAAAAGCCTCCGCAATGACGTCCAGGTCGCTCATCCACCCCTCACTTCTGTTCTTGGCTGCATCGCTAATGGAAACCGGTGTCAATGGCAAGACGCCGGTTGTTGCCGGAAGAAATTCGCCGCGTCCCTTGCAAGAATGCGGGTCGTTGCGGCGACGATCCCCTTGCGGAACGCCGCATCCAGAGCGAGTTCCGGGCGGAAAATCGCGTGGAAGGCGAATACCCGATCGACCAGCTGCGCTGCGACGCGCGCGCCGCCGCCGGACCCGATCCAGACACGATTCGCCCCGGTCATCCGCAGCAACGGAACGCGGTCGATAATCGCGATTGAAAACAGTTCACAGCGTTACGCCGCGCTTCCAGATCGCAATCTCGCGCTCCTCGTTGCGCTCCGCCGCGGTCGGTTCGCCCGAGGCGATGGCGATGATCCTGGCAAGCAGCGCGTTGGCGACGTCATCCATCCCTGCCTCCAACACCGATCCCGCGTCGAAGTCGATCCAACCCGGCTTGCGCGCGGCGAGGTCGCTGTTCGATGCGATCTTGATTGTCGGCGCGGGGAAGCCGAGTGGCGTGCCGCGTCCGGTGGTGAACAGGATGACGCCTGCCCCCGCCGCGGCCAACGCGGTCGAGGAAACGGCGTCGTTGCCCGGTGCCTCAAGCAGGGTAAGCCCGGTCCGCCGCACCCGCGCGCCATAATCGATCACATCGGTGACCACCGCCTGCCCACCCTTTTGCACCGCGCCCAGGCTCTTTTCCTCCAACGTGGTGATGCCACCCGCGATATTGCCCGGTGAGGGATTCTCCGACACCGGCTCGCCATGATCGAGGAAATGGCGTTTGAAGCGGTTCACGAGCGCGCCGATCGCATCGAACACCCGCGCGTCCGCCGCGCGCGCCATCAGGAGTTGTTCGGCCCCGAAAATCTCGGGGATCTCGGTCAGGATCGCGCTACCCCCGGCATTGGTCACCGCGTCCGCCATCCGCCCGACCAAAGGATTGGCGGTCAGCCCCGACAGCCCGTCCGACCCACCACACTTCACGCCCAGCACCAACCGGTCGAGCCCCAGCTCGACCCGCCGCGCAACCGCAGCCGCGTCGGCAAGTTCCCGCACCGCCGCCACACCCTCAGCCACCTCGTCCCCCGCCGCCTGCGCTGCAACGGTACGCACGCGGGCGCGAGTCTCGTCGGGCAACGTTTCGAGCAGGGCCGAGAGCTGGTTCGATTCGCATCCCAACCCGACCAGCAGTACGCCGGCAGCATTGGGATGCTGCGCCAATGCTGCAAGGATGCTGCGGGTGCCGACGAGGTCGTCGCCCAGCTGCGAACAGCCGAACGGATGCGTCAGCGCATGGACACCATCGACTCCGGCAGGGAGCAGCGGTTCGGCGCGCACGGCGATCTTCTGCGCGGTGCGCGCAACGCAACCGACCGTCGGCAGCACCCAGATCTCGTTGCGGGTACCCGCCCCAACAGCACCGCGATCATAGCCCAGCCAGCGCGGCATGGCCGCTGCGGCGATGCTCCGCCGTTCTCCCGCGCCGCCGCGATACACCGCTTCGCCCGCCAGCGCGGTCGCGACATTATGGACATGCACATGCCCGCCCGGTGCGATTGGCTGCGTTGCCTGCCCGATGGGAAAGCCGAACTTCAGCACCGGATCGCCCGGCGCGTGCGCAACAAGCGCCAGCTTGTGTCCGCGCGCGACGGGTTCGGTCAGCACCACGCCCAGCACGGTTTCACCGGGCAGCAAGTCGCGCAGCGCGGTGGCGACGCTGTCCGCTTCACGGATTTTGAGAGCGCTGGGCATGGTCATTTTGAAGCCGGTGTCAGCTACGCCTGTCCCGCACGATTGGCTAGGGGGCGGTTGCGCGCTATGCACGCAATATGAAGAAAAGCGCTCAGGCGACGATCAACGATGTCGCACGGCTGGCCGGGGTTTCCAAAAAAACCGTCAGCCGCGTCATCAACCGCTCCCCCCTCCTGAACGAGGAGACGCGCGAGCGGGTGGAAAAGGTGATTGCCGAAATCGGCTATGTCCCGAACCCTCAGGCGCGCGCGCTGGCGCTGCGCCGCAATTTCCTGATCGGCCTGATTCACGACAACCCCAACCCGCACATGGTGCTCAACGTGCAGCAGGGGTTGCTGGAAGTGCTGCGCGATACCGAGTTCGAGTTGATCGTGCACCCGGTCGATCGCGGATCGCCGACGATGCTCGACGACATCCGCCGCTTCCTCGAACGCCAGCGCCCCTATGGCGTGATGCTGCTGCCCCCGATCAGCGAGAATGATTCCCTCGCCGAATTGTGCAGCGAGATTGGTACGCGGTATGTCCGCATGGGATCGGCCTCGTTCGACGATCCCGCGCATATGGTCGCGTCGAACGACCGCGAAGTCGTGCGCGGCGCGGTCGGGCATTTGTTCGAACTGGGCCATCGGCGTATCGGGCTGGTGCTCGGCCCGCATGGCTTCCGTTCGGCGTTCGAACGCAGCCAAGGCTATGAGGCGGCGTTCGACGATGCCGACCTGCCGATCCAGCGCACCCTGATTGCGCAGGGCGATTACACGTTCGAATCGGGGATGCGCGCGGCCGAGCGGCTGCTCGACCTGTCGCCGCGTCCCACCGCAGTCTTTTGTTCGAATGACGCAATGGCAGCAGGGGTGATGCACACCGCGCGCCAACGCGGGCTCGACGTGCCGCGCGACCTGTCGATCGTCGGCTTCGACGACACGACCATTGCCTCCTATCTGTGGCCCCCGCTCACCACGGTGCGCTGGCCGATCGCGACGATGGCGCGCGCTGCAGCATTGAAGCTGATCGGCACAGCGGAGGACGAGGATGAGGAAGCTGCAGAATCGCTATTTGTCTCGACCCTGATCCGCCGCGCCTCGGTCGCGCCGCCGGGGGAATGAGTATCGGAAACAAGGCACAAGTTGCAACACAACTTGCATCGCGTTCTTGCATCATAACCTGACACCGGTTACCTAGCGACGATATCCGTTATCGCTTATGGCGCGCGTGACCCGGCGTTTTCCCGCCGCCCCGCCGTCCAATTTTGGAGAGGAATCGACCCATGAAGATCGCGCTGATCACCGAGAACAGCCAGGCCGCGAAGAACGGCATCATCCACGACGCGCTGACCGCCGTCGCCGAGCCGCTGGGGCATCAGGTGTTCAACTATGGCATGTATTCGGCGGAGGACAGCGCGTCGCTGACCTATGTCATGAACGGCCTGCTCGCCGGCATCCTGCTCAATTCCAAGGCGGCGGATTTCGTCGTCACCGGTTGCGGCACCGGCATGGGCTCGATGCTCGCCTGCAACGCCATGCCCGGCGTGTTCTGCGGCCTGGTGATCGACCCGACCGACGCCTTCCTGTTCGGCCAGATCAACGACGGCAACGCCATCTCGATGCCCTATGCCAAGGGCTTTGGCTGGGCGGCCGAGCTCAACCTGCAGGACGTGTACCGCAAGCTGTTCGACGGTGAGCGTGGCCTGGGCTACCCCAAGGAGCGCGCCGAGATCATGCGCAAGAACCGCGGCATCCTCGCCGACCTCAAGGCGACAACCTGCCACGACATGCTGACGGTGCTCAAGAACGTCGATCAGGATCTGCTGCGCGCCGCAATCGCGGGTGAGAAGTTCGCCGAGCTGTTCTACCCGAACTGCCAGGACGCGGCGATCGCCGACTATCTCCAGAGCGTGACCGCGCAGCCCGCGCTCGCCTGATCGCACCCGCCACCGCGCTGAACGGAGAGTCCATGTTCGACCGCACTTATTATGCCACGCATCCCGACATGATGGAGTGCGTGTCGAACGATGAGCTGCGCGACCGCTACCTCATCGCGGACCTGTTCCGTGAAGGGGAATGCGTGCTCAACTACACCCATGCCGATCGCATGGTGATCGGCGGGGTGCTGGTCGGGTCGGGCGCGGTCAAGCTGCCCGACCAGACCGAACCGCCATCGGCGGCGGGGCACCCGTTCCTTGCGCGGCGCGAGCTGGGGATCGTCAACGTCGGCGCGGTCGAAGGTGTCGTCACCGTCGATGGACAGACGTTCACACTGGGCAACAAGGATTGCCTGTATGTCACCATGGGCGCGGCGGACGTGCAGTTCGCGGGCGCGGGCGCGCGCTTCTACCTCGTCTCCTGCCCCGCACACCGCGCCTTCACGACGCGCCAGCTCGGCATCGCCGACGCCAACCGGCTCGACCGCGGCAGCTTGGCCGAATCGAACGAACGCTCGATCTATCAGCTGGTGATCCCCGGCGTGTGCGACAGCGCGCAGCTGGTGATGGGCCTGACCGTGCTCAAGGAAGGCAGCGTGTGGAACACCATGCCGCCGCACATCCATGAGCGCCGCAGCGAAATCTATTTCTACTTCGAACTCGACAATGCCGACACCGACCGCGTGATGCACTTCATGGGTGAGGGCGAGGCGACCCGCCAC
>CAZWZP010000026.1:0-4404 GCA_964638925.1 uncultured Stakelama sp.
AAGCAGATGCTGCAGATGCCAGGCTATTGCTTCGCCCTCGCGGTCAGGGTCAGTGGCGAGGATCAGGCGATCGGCCTTTTTGGCCTCGTCGGTGATGGCTTTCAGCTGCTTGGCCTTGTCGGGATAGGTTTCCCACTCCATCGCAAAGCCGTCATCGGGCTGCACCGAGCCGTCCTTGGGCGGCAGGTCGCGGATGTGGCCGTAGGAGGCGAGGACGCGATAGTCCTTGCCCAGATATTTCTCGATGGTTTTCGCCTTGGCGGGCGATTCGACGATGACGAGCTGCATGAGTTTGGGCGGTCCTTACGTGTACGCGCGAGGATGGGGAGGCTGAATAGCGGGCGTCAAGCGGAACGCCACCCCCTCTTAACCTCCATCGTCTATAAGAGACGCGAGAGGGTGGGCAGATGGTCTCGATCGAACGGCTGATAGACGAACATGCGCGGATCACCGCGATGGCGGATGCGCTGATGCGAAAGGCGGCAAACGCGCCGGGCGCGGAATTGCGTGCCGCGATCGTCGAACTCGACACCGAACTCGCCGCGCATCTCGATACCGAAGATCGCGACGTCTATCCGCACCTCCTCGCCAAGGGCGACATGGCGCAGCGCGAGGCGGCCGAGATCGCGATGGGCGATTTCGACACGCTCGCCGCCGAGTGGCAGACCTATGTTCAGGACTGGACCGCCGAGGAGATCGACGGCGACCGCGAGCTGTTTGTCGAGACGAGCAAGCGGATGCTTTCGGCGCTGGCGGCGCGGGTGCGGATCGAGAACGAAATCCTCTACCCGCTCGCGCTCGCCTGCGGCACGATTACCTTGCGAGAGGCCAGTGCGCGGCTGATGGCCTAGGGCAAACTGACCCGCCCGCCGGCGTGGCGCTCCAGCCGCCCGGCGAGTTCGAGTTCGAGCAGCACCAGCTGCACCGCCGCGCCGGGCAGGCCCGACTGGCGGATCAACTCGTCCACCGGGACCGGGACCGGGCCGAGCAGCCCCTCGATCCGGTTGCGTCCGGCGGCGTCGGGCTCGACCGGAGGCTCAGCGCCGAAGCCCGAGACGGGCGAGCGCACCGCGCGCGGGTCGATCGGGCGGATCATTTCGAGGATGTCGTCCACCCCCTGAACCAGTGTCGCGCCCTCGCGGATCAGCAGGTTGCAGCCCTGCGCGCGCGGGTCGAGCGGGGAACCGGGGACGGCCATCACCTCCCGCCCCGCCTCTGCCGCGATCCGCGCGGTGATCAGCGATCCGGAAC
The DNA here is from genome assembly GCA_964638925.1 of uncultured Stakelama sp. Lineage (GTDB taxonomy): Bacteria > Pseudomonadota > Alphaproteobacteria > Sphingomonadales > Sphingomonadaceae > Sphingomonas. Next base: position 1,252 of record CAZWZP010000026.1, read on the forward strand.
GCGGCGCGGCCTCGACCACCACCGTCCCCTGCGCGAGTCCGGCGATGATGCGGTTGCGCGAGGGGAAGTGGCGCGCGAGCGGTTCGGCGCCCGGTGGCTGTTCGGCGATCAGCAGAGCCTCGCCCGCTATGCGCTCCTGCAAGTCGGCGTGCTGCGGCGGGTAGGCGATGTCGATGCCGCTGGCGATCACGCCGACCGTGCCGCTGCCGATCGACCCGTGATGCGCGGCGGTGTCGATACCCCGCGCCAGCCCGGACACAACCGTCGCCCCCGCCTCCCCCAGCCCCTGCGCAAGTTGCCGCGCGAAGCGGCACGCGGCGGCCGAGGCGTTGCGCGCGCCGACCATCGCGACGCACGGCCGCGCGAGCAGGCCGATGTCGCCGCGCACGATCAGCGCGGGCGGGGCATTTTCCAGCTCGCCCAGCAACGCGGGATAATCGGGATCGTCCAGAAACACGTGCCGCGCGCGGAGTCGCTCGACCACCGCCAGTTCGCGCCGGACGATCGAGGGATCAGCCAGCGTCGCTGTCTGTCCGCCACCGCGCAGCGCGAGTGCGGGAAGCGCGTCGAGCGCCGCCTGTGCGTCGCCAAAGCGCGCGATCAACTGGCGATAGGTGACCGGGCCGATCCGTGGCGACCGGATGAGACGGAGGCGGGCGAGGCGCGCGGCCTCGTCAGCCATGCTTGCGCCCGATGCGCGGTTCGGTCCCCGCGAGCAGCCGCTCGATATTCTCGCGATGCTTCCACAGCACGATCAGCGCGAGCGCGACCAGCAGCATCACGATGTCGAACCGGTTCATCAGCGCCGCGCTGACCGGTGCGCTGATCGCCGCGGCCATTCCGGCAACCGATGAAATGCGCAACGACCCGAGCAGCCCCAGCCACACCACTGCAAACACGATTCCCGAAGGCCAATGCAGCGCGAGCACGATCCCCATCAGCGTCGCGACGCCCTTCCCACCCCTGAACTTCAGCCAGACCGGGTAACAATGGCCGATGAATGCCCCTGCGGCGGCCAGCACCCCGAGGCCGGGCCACAGCGCCTGCGCGACCCATACCGCCGCCGCGCCCTTGAGCAGGTCGAGCAACAACGTCGCCGCTGCCAGCCCCTTGCGCCCGGTGCGCAACACATTGGTCGCGCCGATATTGCCCGATCCAATCTGGCGCAGGTCGCCCGCGCCGGCGAGCCGGGTCAGCACCACCCCGAACGGGATCGAACCGAGAAGATAGCCAAGCGCGATGGCGAGCACCGGCGCGATGGTGGCGAGTTGCGTCTGCATGAGTCCCCTTGCTTGCGTAGAGGCTAGGTGCTTCGCTAGGCGGGCGCAACAATCTCGATCAGCGGACTCCAACCATGGCCGATACCCGGCCCCTTCTCTTTTTCGATTCGGGCGTGGGCGGGCTGTCGGTACTGGCGCCGACGCGCGCACTGCTGCCCGGTGCGCCACTCGTCTATGCCGCCGACAGTGCCGGATTCCCTTACGGTACGCGCAGCGAGGCGGAGATCGCCGCGCGCGTCCCGGCTTTGCTCGGGCGGCTCGCCGAACGCTACAAGCCGCGCCTGATCGTGATCGCGTGCAACACGGCATCGACCATCGCGCTCACCCATGTCCGCGCCGCGCTGGACATTCCCATCGTCGGCACCGTCCCCGCGATCAAGCCCGCCGCCGCGCTGTCGCAAACACGGGTGATTGGCGTACTCGGAACGAACGCGACGGTGCGCCAGCCCTATGTCGACGATCTGACGGCGCGCTTCGCGGCGGACTGCACGGTGCTGCGCCACGGCAGCGCCGAACTGGTCGAGCTGGCCGAAGCAAAGCTGCGGGGCACGGAGACCGATCCGGCGCGGTATCGCGCGGTCCTGGACGGCCTGTTCGATCAACCGGATGGCGAGCGTATCGACGTGATCGTCAACGCCTGCACTCATTTCCCCTTGGTCGAGACCGAACTTGCCGCCGCCGCACCGCATCCGGTGCGCTTCGTTGATGGCGGGCCGGGAATCGCGCGGCGAATCGCATATCTCACACAGGGACAGGGTTGGCCGTCCAGCCCCACACCCGGTGTCGCAGTGTTTACCGGGCCGCCCGACGCGGCGCTCGCCACCGCCCTCGCGACCTATGGGCTGGACCGACTGGACCTGCTCTGACGCTCATACATGGTCGCGGTCAGCGCAGCGGAATGGCCGGCGTGTCGGCGATCCCCTTCAGTCGTTCGGCATAGCCATTGGCCATCGCCAGATGCGCATGGCGCGCGCCCGAATCCTGGGCCTTGGCCGCACGATCACGCTCAGCCCGCTCGCGTCGGGTGAAATAATCGACATCATTCTGCGACATCGCGAATCTCCCACGGTTTTGGTGAAGCAAGAGCGCTCGGGTCTCTCAGCCGCAGGAATGCCCGGAGTCCCCTCCTGCGGTGCCTTCCCACATAGCAGAATTCGCGCGGCGAGTCCTGATCTGGGGCAAGAGCAGGCGTAACAAATGCCCGATCGCAGTGATCGAAATGCTACGTCATTTGCCCTAGTGGCGTCGCGCGGCAAAAATCGCTAACGGGACAAAATGACCAGCGAGGCTTCCCCGCGCGCGGTAGATTATTCGCGCGTCTTCAATCAGGCGATCGACCGGCTGCACGCCGAGGGACGGTATCGCGTCTTTATCGACATTTTGCGCAATAAGGGCATGTTCCCCAATGCGCGATGCTTCGCCGGGCATAACGGGCCGAAGCCGATCACCGTGTGGTGCTCGAACGACTATCTCGCAATGGGTCAGCATCCCAAGGTGATCGCGGCGATGGAAGAGGCGCTGCACGATGTCGGCGCCGGGTCGGGCGGCACGCGCAATATCGGCGGCAACACGCACTACCATGTCCATCTCGAGGCCGAACTCGCCGACCTGCACGGCAAGGAGGCGGCGCTGCTGTTCACCAGCGGCTATGTCTCGAACGAGGCGACGCTGTCGACGCTGGCCAAGGTGCTGCCCGGCTGCATCATCTATTCGGACGAACTCAACCACGCGTCGATGATCGCGGGCATCCGCAATTCCGGTTGTGAGAAGCGGGTGTGGCGGCACAATGACCTTGAGCATCTCGAAGAGTTGCTGGCGGCCGACGATCCGTCGGTGCCCAAGCTGATCGCGTTCGAAAGCGTTTATTCGATGG